>CAURMD010000001.1:0-83112 GCA_963525985.1 uncultured Streptococcus sp.
GATTATTACTAGTTCTATTTCTCTTACAATTTTATCTTCTAATAAAGATATTGAGAACATTAAACAGTTAAAGACACTGGGAGTGTCAAGATTACAACTTTTTAAAATACGTATAGGCGAAGCAATAATACATTCGGTGTTAATTTTATTAGTGTCAGTAATTTTCAATTTAATTATTTTAATTTTAGTTAGCTTTATTGGCCAATTTTTAGGTCGTAGTTTAGTAGATATATCAGGTTTCTGGCAACCGAGTCTTATAGTTATTTCTTTGTTAGTTATTTTTTATAGTATTACAAAGGGATTCTATATATTTCAAGATAGATAAATTGGAATAGTTACTGAACCAAAAAGAACACACTTATTGACATTGAAACCAAAGAAATACTAAAACTAAAAGGCAAGGATAAAAAACCTTGTCTTTTTTTATTTGAAAAAACAGTAAAAAAGCGCAAAAAATCACTTCCTGTGCTATAGTGTAATTGAAATTTTTTAGTTTGGGCGTTAGAACTGTTTCCTCAGTCCTAGCGCCTTTTCTGTTTGATAAGTCTGCTTGGTGGAGAGTAGTTTGTAAATGATTATGAGAATCTTATGTGCGCAAGAAATGACGGCTTTCATATTGCTTCCTCTTTAGGAAATTCGATTGTAAAACTCTAAGCAGGCAGAGCCTGCTTAGAGTTTTACATGTAATAAACAATGGCAATGTATTGGAGGGCAGATGCGGCTAGGATAAAAAGATGCCAAATCATGTGGAAATAAGGTTTCTTCTTGGCGTAAAATCCAGCTCCAACTGTATAACAGAGTCCGCCAGTTACCATGAGACTCCAGAAAATTGGCGTTGTTTGACTGATAATGGCAGGAATGATAGCCAGAACCAACCAGCCCATAATCAGGTAAAGAGCAAGGCTGAATTTCTCATTGACCTTTTTAGCAAAGATTTTGTAGAGAATACCAAAGATGGTCGTTCCCCATTGGGTGGCAATAATCAGATAGCCAAACCAGTTATTCATTAAGGTCAAGACGACTGGTGTATAAGAGCCAGCAATGGCAACGTAAATCATCGAATGGTCAATAATTCTCAAGACATATTTGTGGGTTGAACCATAGGCCATAGAGTGGTAAATTGTGGATGAGAGAAACATGAGAAAGAGACTAATAACGAAAATGGAAACGCCGATAGATGATAAAAATCCGTGTGCCTCATAACTATAGGTGGATGAAATAGGCAGTAAGATGAGCATGATGATTGCACCTACGGCATGGGTCACGCTATTAGCAATCTCCTCTCCAAAACTGAGTTGTTTGCTGAGTTTAAGACTAGTGTTCATTGGATTACCTCCTCTTGAGTATGATGGATTAAGGCTAGAGTTTGATGATAGAGTTTAACGGTTTGGCAGCTACTTTGGATAATGGGGTTAGCTGGATCAATTCCTTGGTTCATGTAGTTTACAAAAGCATCGTAGAGTTGGTCTGAACTTGCTTGACTTTGGAGAGTATTCAGTGTCTGGGCTATTTCTTGAATAGAGAATACCGACTTGAGGGTTGTGATAGCAATCAGACGGGCAATCTGTTGGCGTTGGTATTTTTTCTTGTCAGGCTTTGTCAGGTAACCATGTTTAACATAATTGTTAACCATAGATGCTGTCAGGCCCTTGTCTTTATCAGGAGAGATAGGGGCGCAGACCTGATTGACATAGAGCAAAACCTGGTCCAGATAGAGGTCAATATTTGGAATTTCTGCCCATTTTGGGTAGGAAAAGGTAGTTTTCATTTTCAACTTCTTTTTATCTAGTTTTAATAACTAGATTATAAAATAATAAAAACAGAAAGTCAAGTTTTAACTGCTTGTAGAAAGACTTAAATTATGCTATGATGGGAGAAACTAGTCAGAAATGAGGAGAAAAGATGGAGATTCGTTTAGCTTTTCCAAATGAAGTAGATGCCATCATGCAAGTGATGGAGAATGCTAAAAAATGTTTAGCAGATGCTGGTAGTGACCAGTGGCAAAATGGTTATCCAAATGCGGACATTATTATCGATGATATTATCTCAGGTCAAGCCTATGTAGCCTTGGAAGAGGGAGAACTGCTAGCTTATGCAGCTGTGACCAAGAGTCCAGAGGCAGCCTATGAAGCCATTTATGAAGGCAACTGGCAAGCTGGGGAGTCAGAGTACCTAGTCTTTCACCGTATTGCTGTGGCAGCAGATGTCCAGGGACAGGGGGTGGCTCAAACCTTCTTAGAGGGCTTGATTGAAGGTTTTGACTATCTAGATTTTCGCTCAGATACGCATGTTACAAACAAGGCCATGCAGCATATCTTTGAAAAACTCGGTTTTAAACAGGTCGGTAAGGTTCCAGTTGATGGCGAACGCTTGGCCTATCAAAAATTGAAGAAATAATGCAAAAGAAGTACGCAAAAATGCTCTACTCTTCACCAATTGGCTCCCTTTCTCTTGTAGCTGATGATTATCATTTGTATGGCATTTGGGTGCAGGAGCAGAAGCATTTTGAGAGGGGACTAGGAGATGAGACGATAGAAGCAGTTGTTAGTCATCCCATTTTAGACCCAGTTATTACTTGCTTAGATGCTTACTTTAAAGGAAAGTCTCAGGATTTATCCAACTTGCCCTTGGCTCCAATCGGAACGGATTTTGAAAAGCGAGTTTGGTCCTATTTACAGGGAATTCCTTATGGTCAGACAGTGACCTATGGACAAATAGCCCAAGACCTGCAAGTGGCTTCTGCTCAAGCAATTGGTGGAGCAGTGGGGCGCAATCCTTGGTCTATCCTAGTACCTTGTCATCGTGTGCTAGGTGCAGGCAAGCGTCTGACAGGGTATGCTGCAGGATTGGAAAAGAAAGCTTGGCTCTTGGAGCATGAAGGCGCAGATTTTAGAGATATAAAATAGAAAGTGAAAGACATGTTAGAATTTATCGAATACCCAAAATGTTCAACTTGTAAAAAAGCAAAACAAGAATTAAACCAACTCGGTGTGGACTATAAAGCCGTCCATATCGTCGAAGAAACACCTAGACAAGAAGTCATTTTAAACTGGCTAGAGACCTCAGGTTTTGAGTTGAAGCAATTTTTCAACACCAGTGGAATCAAATACCGTGAATTGGGGCTGAAAGATAAGGTAGGAAGCCTGTCAAACCAAGAAGCGGCGGAGTTGCTAGCAAGCGACGGAATGTTGTTAAAACGACCGATTTTAGTGGAGAATGGAACTGTTAAGCAAATCGGTTATCGAAAACCTTATGAAGAATTGGGATTGAAATAGTTTTTATCTATCTCTTTGATAGATAAAATATATAACCTCCCTGTTTCAAAGTATGATAAACTAGTAGGTAGACAAAGTCTGTATCTGACCGTAGCAAATAATTTCATTGACGGCAGAAGTATGGTAGAATGAATCATTATCAGGAGAGGATGTTTTTATGAATGTTACAACGATTTTAGCATCAGATTGGTACCAAAACTTGATGCAATTGATTCCGGATGGCAAGCTGTTTAGCCTGCGTTCGGTCTTTGATGGAATTCCAAGAATTGTCCAACAACTTCCAACAACGATTATGTTGACAATTGGTGGTGCTCTTTTTGGCTTGGTTTTGGCACTTCTTTTTGCCATTGTGAAAATCAATCGTGTCAAAATTTTATATCCCTTGCAGGCCTTCTTTGTTAGTTTCTTAAAAGGGACACCGATTTTGGTGCAACTCATGTTGACCTACTACGGAATTCCTTTGGCTTTGAAAGCTCTCAATCAGCAATGGGGTACTGGTCTCAATATCAATGCGATTCCAGCTGCTGCTTTTGCGATTGTTGCCTTTGCCTTTAATGAGGCAGCTTATGCTAGTGAAACCATTCGTGCAGCCATTCTATCAGTCAATCCTGGTGAGATTGAGGCGGCACGAAGTCTGGGTATGACCCGAGCGCAAGTTTATCGTCGCGTGATTATTCCAAATGCAGCGGTGGTAGCAACTCCAACCTTAATTAACTCCCTCATCGGCTTGACCAAGGGAACTTCCCTAGCCTTTAGTGCGGGTGTTGTGGAAGTCTTTGCCCAAGCTCAGATTTTGGGTGGAGCTGATTATCGCTATTTTGAACGCTTCATCTCCGTTGCCCTTGTTTATTGGGTAGTCAATATCGGAATTGAAAGCCTCGGTCGTTTCATCGAGAGAAAAATGGCTATTTCTGCACCCGATACAGTGCAAACAGATGTGAAAGGAGACCTTCGTTAATGATTAAGATTTCGAATTTAAGCAAATCCTTTTCAGGACAGACTGTCTTGGATCATCTGAACTTGGATATTCAAAAAGGGGAAGTTGTAGCCTTGATTGGTTCTTCAGGAGCTGGAAAATCAACTTTTCTTCGCAGTCTCAATTATCTTGAAACACCTGACAGTGGCTCTATTCAGATTGATGATTTCTCAGTTGATTTTTCTAAAATCACTCAAGAAGAAATCCTTGCCCTACGCCGTAAGCTGTCTATGGTTTTCCAACAGTTTAATTTGTTTGAACGCCGAACAGCACTTGATAATGTAAAAGAAGGCTTGGTTGTTGTCAAGAAATTATCTGACCAAGAAGCGACTAAGATTGCCAAGGAAGAGTTGGCTAAGGTTGGGCTTTCTGACCGTGAAAACCATTACCCTCGCCATTTATCAGGCGGACAAAAGCAACGGGTTGCTCTAGCGCGTGCGCTTGCTATGAAACCAGATGTCTTGCTCTTAGACGAACCAACTTCAGCCCTTGACCCAGAATTGGTCGGAGAAGTAGAAAAGTCTATTGCAGATGCTGCTAAGTCAGGTCAAACCATGATTTTAGTCAGCCATGACATGTCCTTTGTAGCCCAAGTGGCTGATAAGATTCTCTTCTTAGATAAGGGGAAAATCATTGAGTCTGGAACACCGGATGAGATTATCCACCATCCTAAAGAAGAGCGGACAAAAGAATTCTTCGCTAGTTACAAACGGACTTATATTTGATATAATAGATAAAGAAAAACTCAGTTAGCTGGACTAGCTGAGTTTACTCTTTAAAAAAGATAGAAATGAGAGAAATCATGCTACTGCAACTATTTTCTTTATATTTCGAGAGTTTAATCTTGACCACCATCCTTGTCCTGATTTTTTTAGGAATTTGGATTGGACTGAGAGCTATGTCGGGAGTTGATAAGACAGCCAAGGCTCGCCAAGCCCATCTCTATGATATGATTATGATTGGAGTCTTGGTTGTTCCAGTATTATCCTTTGCGGTTATGAGTTTAATTCTTGTTTTTAAAGCATAATCCTTGCTTGATTGACAAGAAAGAGTTAGAATAAAGATAGTTACAACAAGAAAGAAGGAATCTATATGTACGATACTATTATTATCGGTGCTGGACCTGCAGGTATGACTGCAGCCTTGTATGCTGCTCGAAGCAATCTCAAAGTAGCCTTGATTGAAGGTGGTCTGCCAGGTGGTCAGATGAATAATACATCTGATATCGAAAATTACCCAGGGTACGCTAATATCAGTGGGCCAGAATTGGCAGAAAAGATGTTTGAACCGCTTGAAAATCTTGGTGTTGAGCACATTTATGGTTATGTTGAAAATGTCGAAGACCATGGTGATTTTAAGAAAGTGATGACTGATGACCAAACATATGAAACACGTACAGTTATCGTAGCAACTGGTTCTAAACACCGTCCTTTGGGAGTGCCTGGAGAAGAAGAACTGAACAGTCGTGGTGTTTCTTACTGTGCCGTGTGTGATGGTGCTTTCTTCCGTGACCAAGATTTGTTGGTAGTTGGTGGTGGAGATTCAGCTGTTGAAGAAGCCCTCTTCTTGACTCGTTTTGCTAAGACTGTTACCATTGTTCACCGTCGTGACCAACTTCGTGCCCAAAAGGTTTTACAAGACCGCGCCTTTGCGAATGAGAAAATCAGCTTTATCTGGGATTCTGTAGTTAAGGAAATCAAGGGTGAAAACAGAGTAGAATCTGTCGTTTTTGAAAATGTGAAAACAGGTCAAGTGACAGAGCAAGCCTTCGGTGGTGTCTTTATCTATGTTGGTTTGGACCCTGTTAGCGATTTTGTTAAAGAATTGAATATCCAAGATCAGGCAGGCTGGATTGTGACAGATAACCACATGAAAACTGCAGTTGATGGTATCTTTGCAGTTGGAGATGTTCGTTTGAAAGATCTTCGCCAAGTGACAACAGCAGTTGGAGATGGAGCTATCGCTGGTCAAGAAGCCTATAAATTTATCACAGAACATAGTTAATACACTTCGAAAATCTCTTCAAACCACGTCAGTTTCGCTTTGCCGTAGGTATGGGTACTGACTTCGTCAGTTCTATCCACAACCTCAAAGCACTGCTTTGAGCTGTCTACAGCTAGCTTCCTAGTTTGCTCTTTGATTTTCATTGAGTATAATCATAAAAAAGTTTCCAATCAGATGACTGGAAACTTTTTTATAGTCTATTTCGGAAAACTTCGTACATGAGAATGGCTGCAGCAACACTGGCATTGAGACTTTGAACATGGCCATTCATCGGAATGGTAATCATTTCATCAACCTGTTTTTTGATGTTGCTAGAGATGCCTTTTCCTTCATTTCCGATGATGAGGGCGATTTTTCCTTTTGTATTCCACTTGTGGCACGGAGTACCATTCATATCCGTTCCAAAGGTCCAGAAGCCTTCATCCTTGAGTTTGTCTAGAGTTTGGCTTAGGTTGGTCACTCGGGCAATGGGAACGTGTTCAATAGCACCTGTGGCCGTTTTGGCAACGACAGGAGTAACTCCGACAGCACGGTGCTTGGGAATGATGACACCTGAAACATTGGTTGCATCGGCCGTTCTCAGGATGGAGCCTAGGTTGTGAGGGTCAGTTAAGCCATCCAGAATCAATAGAAGTGGATTTTCTTCTTGGCGTGTTTTTGCTAGGATGTGTTCTAATTCGCTATAGGCAAATTCAGATACTCGTAGAACAAAACCTTGGTGGACAGCACCTTCAGTCATCTCAGAGAGAGATTTTTTTGAAGTCCAAGAAATGGACACCTTCTTTTCTGTAGCCAGTTCTTTGACTTTCTCAACATTCTTACCTCGGAGATCTTCTTGGAGGTAAAGTTTGTTTCCTGTGTTTGCAAGGAGGGCTTCGGTAACGGCGTGGACGCCATAGACAATATCATTTGTTTTCATGCCTCTATTATAACACAAAACCCCGTCTTGCAACGGGATTTTCTTTATTCCAGAATCAGTAAACCATCTTTAACTGCAAATGGGTCTTTTTCATTGATACGATCGTAAAACATGATTCCGTTGATGTGGTCAATTTCATGCTGAACAACGATGGAGTTGTAGCCTTTGAGTTTGATACGGTGTTTTTCTCCATCCTTGTCAAAGTAGTCAACAGTAACGCGGGCATGGCGAATAACATAGCCAGGCACGTTGCGGTCAACAGATAGGCAACCTTCTCCTTCACCAAGAGCAGCGTCTTGAACCGAGTGAGAGACGATTTTTGGATTGTACATAATGGCTTGTAAGTCGTAGGCTTCCTGCGGAGTTTCACCTTCTTCAACAATATTAGGCACCAAAACAGCGATAATGCGTTTTGAGATATCCAATTGAGGAGCAGCCAGTCCAACCCCACCGCGGAGCCCCATTTTTTCAGCCATGACAGGATCTTGGGAATGTTTAAGGAATTGCATCATCTTTTCGCCAAGAATGATTTCTTGGTCAGATAGGGGGAAAGTGACTTCCTCAGCAACCGCGCGTAGAGTAGGATTCCCCTCGCGGATAATATCGTTCATATCAATTAAGTGAGCAGCTTTTGTAATACGTTCTATAGCAGACATTTTCTCTCCTTTCATTACCTCTACATGATAACACAAAATGACAAGGATTGAAAGTATTACAGCCTTTAGGATTTATAGAAAATAGATAGGAAGTTCAATTCATACTCAATGAAAATCAAAGAGCAAACTAGGAAGCTAGCCGCAGGTTGCTCAAAACACTGTTTTGAGGTTGCAGATAGAACTGACGAAGTCAGTAACATATATACGGTAAGGCGACGCTGACGTGGTTTGAAGAGATTTTCGAAGAGTATCAATTGTGAAAGAATTACTTATCTATGATATAATAAAAAGAAAAGGCTTGCATAAGAAAGTAGGGAGAATGAAGATGAAAAGAAGACAAGATAGAAATCAGGGTGGTTTAGCTTTTCGTTTTATGAAGGGCTTGGTAAACTTTTTTAGGAGTTATCGCAGGTGGAGCAATAAAGGATTTGTGGCGGTACTCTTGCTAGCAGTTGCTTTATCAATGGGCTTGGTCTTGTTGTTTGAAAGTTTCCAAGGCATGCCTCTGACCAGTCAAAAACGAGATACTATTTCTCAAGAAGGGACTAAGCAAAAGTCTCAGGAGCAGGAAGAGGAAAAATCTGCTAGAATTATGGCCAACGGAGATTTGCTCTACCACGATGGACTTTTCTTTTCAGCTAAGAAAGAAGACGGTACCTATGACTTTCATGAGAATTTTGAGTATGTGACACCTTGGCTCAAGCAAGCAGATTTAGCTATTGGTGATTTTGAAGGAACCATCAATAAGGATCATTATTTAGCAGGTTATCCTCTCTTTAATGCTCCTGCTGAAGTTATGGATGCCATTAAGGATGCAGGTTATCATGTGCTGGATTTAGCTCATAATCATATTTTGGATTCGCAAATTGAGGGAGTTATTTCAACGGCCGATATTATTGAGAAAGCTGGAATCACTCCAATCGGAGTTTATACGCACGAGCCACGTGATCAGGCTCCGCTGGTCATTAAGGAAGTGAATGGGATCAAGGTTGCTCTTTTGGCCTATTCCTATGGTTTCAATGGAATTGAGCAGTATATTTCTCAGGAAGACTATAATCGTTATCTTTCAGATTTAAACGAAGATAAGATGAAGGCTGAAATTGAACGGGCAGAAAAGGAAGCAGATATCACCATTATCATGCCTCAGATGGGTGTAGAGTATCGCTTGGAACCAACTGAAGAACAAAAGGCTCTTTATCACAAGATGATCGATTGGGGAGCGGATATTATCTTTGGAGGGCACCCTCACGTTGTTGAACCATCTGAAACGGTTGAAAAAGATGGAGAAAAGAAACTCATTATCTATTCAATGGGGAACTTCATTTCCAATCAACGGATTGAATCTATGGGAGATGAAGAAAATGCTAAGTGGACTGAACGTGGCGTTCTCATGGATGTAACCATTAAGAAGAAGGATGGAAAAACAACTATCGGAACAGCTAAAGCTCATCCTACTTGGGTCAATCGAACACCAAAGGGAACCTTTTCACCAGAAGGATATCCCCTATATCATTATCAAACCTATATATTGGAAGATTTCATAGAGGGTGGCAGTCATCGTGACCAATTAGATGAAGCGACTAAGGAACGAATTGATACAGCCTATAAAGAAATGAACGAACATGTGGGATTGAAGTGGGACTAGCTTGAATCCAGAGGAAATGAAATGACGATTAAAATAATTGCGACAGATATGGATGGAACCTTGCTGGATGCTAGAGGCCAGCTGGATCTCCCACGCTTGGAAAAGATTTTAGATCAGTTGGATCAAAGGGGCATTCGTTTTGTCATCGCGACGGGCAATGAAATTCACCGCATGAGGCAACTACTGGGGCACTTGGTGGATCGAGTGGTTCTGGTGGTTGCCAACGGTGCTCGTATGTTTGAAAACAATGAACTGATTCAGGCTCAGACTTGGGATGATGCCATTGTTGACAAGGCTTTGGCTCATTTCAAGGGTCGAGCGTGTCAGGACCAGTTTGTTGTAACATCTATGAAGGGTGGTTTCGTCAAGGAAGGCACTATTTTTACAGACCTTGAAAGTTTTATGACTCCAGAAATGATTGAAAAATTCTACCAACGGATGCAATTTGTGGACGAATTAACCTCTGACCTCTTTGGTGGTGTGCTCAAGATGAGTATGGTTGTTGGTGAGGAACGTTTGAGTTCGGTCTTGGAAGAAATCAATGACCTCTTTGATGGCCGTGTTCGGGCTGTATCGAGTGGCTATGGTTGCATTGATATCCTTCAAGCTGGAATTCATAAAGCATGGGGCTTGGAAGAATTACTCAAGCGCTGGGACTTGAACCCCCAACAAATCATGGCTTTTGGTGATAGTGAAAATGATGTTGAAATGCTTGAAATGGCTGGAATTGCCTATGCGATGGAAAATGCTGATGATAAAGCCAAAGCTGTGGCTACTGCTCTAGCGCCAGCCAACAGCCAAGGAGGAGTTTATCAAGTCTTGGAAAACTGGTTAGAAAAAGGAGAATGAAGTGGCAGTACAGTTATTAGAAAATTGGCTACTAAAGGAACAAGAAAAAATCCAAACCAAGTATCGTCACTTAAATCAGGTTTCTGTTGTAGAGCCAGACATTCTCTTTATTGGCGATTCCATTGTTGAGTATTACCCTTTGCAGGAGTTGTTTGGGACTGCAAAGACGATTGTCAATCGAGGTATTCGAGGTTATCAAATAGGGCTTTTACTAGAGAATCTAGATGCGCATCTTTACGGTGGTGCAGTAGATAAAATTGTCCTTTTGATTGGGACAAATGATATCGGAAAAGATGTGCCTGTGAATGAGGCTCTCAATAATCTCGAAGCTATTATTCAATCCATTGCTCGCGATTATCCATTGACTGAGATTAAATTGCTTTCTATTTTACCAGTCAATGAGGGAGAGGAATACAAGCAGACAGTCTATATCCGCACGAATGAAAAAATTCAGAAATGGAATCAAGCCTATCAAGAGCTTGCTTCTGCCTATATGCAGGTAGAATTTGTGCCAGTTTTTGATAGTTTGACAGACCAAGCAGGCCAACTCAAAAAAGAATATACAACTGATGGGTTGCACCTTAGTATTACTGGTTATCAGGTTTTGACCAAATCCTTGAAAGCCTATCTTTTGTAGTTAGTTGATTTCTTTTTTGCATTTTTGTGTTAGATAAGGTATAATGGTTTTATTGTCTTTTGGGGTCGTTACGGATTCGACAGGCATTATGAGGCATATTTTGCGACTCATCGGCAGATGTAAAAATGCCAGTTAAATATAACTGCAAAAAATAACACTTCTTACGCTCTAGCTGCCTAAACACCAGCAGGCGTGACCCGATTTGATTGCTCGTGTTCAATGACAGGTCTTATTATTAGCGAGATACGATTAAGTCTCGTCTAGCGGCTTGATAAGAGATTGATAGACTCGCAGTTTCTAGGCTTGAGTTATGTGTCGAGGGACTGTTAAACTAATACATAACCTATGGTTGTAGACAAATATGTTGGCAGG
The DNA here is from genome assembly GCA_963525985.1 of uncultured Streptococcus sp. GTDB lineage: Bacteria > Bacillota > Bacilli > Lactobacillales > Streptococcaceae > Streptococcus. The sequence goes on from CAURMD010000001.1 coordinate 11,334, forward strand.
TGTTTGGACGTGGGTTCGACTCCCACCGGCTCCATTATTCCTTTGCATTCTTTTGCATTCCTTGGTAAAACGTTGTTAAATCAACGTTTTTTATTTTCGTCTTTGGTATTCCTTGGTATTCTTTTGCAAAAAAGGGAGTCACAAAAGGAGTCACAAAAAGGAGGGTGAACCTCCTTAAAAATCAATATAACTCGCAAAGCGTTCTCCAATGTCATCTTTTGCTTGTTTAGTTATGTGAGTATAAACATTCATGGTCGTTTTTAAGTCAGAGTGTCCAAGGCGATGTTGGACTTGCTTCAAGGTCATACCAGCATCGAAACATAGACTGGCATGTGTATGTCTGAATCCATGGATTTTAATTGGGCGCAAGTCGCTGCCTTCCACAATTTTGATAAGCCACTTTCTGGGCAGAGTGCTGGGAATTGGCTTTTTTAATTCATTTTCAAAAACGTATTTGGTGTTTGGATTTTGCTTTTTCCATTTTTTCAAAATACTTTTTGTTTTCTTGTCCAGACTGATTAGTCGATTACTGCTTACCGTTTTGGTGTTGCCTATCTCTTCGCCTGCAAAACCTCTTGTAATAGCCTTGTTTATGTCCAGAGTATTATCTGTCCAGTCATTCCATTCAAGAGCTAAAATCTCCCCTTTTCGTGCCCCTGTGAAGGCCAGAAGACGGAATAGAGTTATCTTCTCTAGATCCTTTGTTTTGGAGACAAGTTTTAAAAATTTTTTAAGTTCGTCTTTGTTATAGAAGTCGCTCTTGTTATCAGATTTCTTTCTTGTTGAGGTAATCACGCTATCAACTGGATTGCTTTCTATGTATCCATGTCTGATTGCATATTTGAAAACATTATTCATCAAACCCTTTAATTTACGACCGTAAACTAACTTTCTAGACCATTCATTGGCCTGCTCTTGCATTTGAAGAGGAGTGATACTAGCTATTTTCCTATTGCCGAAAGCTGGATAGATGTGATTCTTAAAATTCCTAGAGGTCTTGATATAAGTGCTCTCTTGGACTGTCTCAGAATAATCTTTAAGCCATTTTTTAGAAATTTCCTCAACCGTTATTTCTTTCTTAGCTTGCTCGCCACTCTCAATATCATCCTGAAGTTGAAGCAGTGCTGCTCTTGCTTTAGCTTTTGTAGCAAAACCACGGCGGGTGGCATATTGACTATATCCGTTCACTTTACCGATATACGCACGAAACATATAAGCCGTCTCTCCGTTTTTCTTTTTATAAGATCTAATTTCCATTGATTTTCACCTCATTTCTTGATAAAATAGGGTACAAGAAAACTACCTTTTTAATGGTCGTTTTTTATATAGATATTCAAAACCTTTTCTAATTGCTTGCCTGCTAGTAGAAATTGTCTTTGAAAATCTCCGTCTAGTCACTTGCTACTGTCGCCAAACTTTCAGCAAGTGACTTTTTTGTTTTTAAAAAGGGAAGCAACAGTTAAGTTACTTCCCCTGGCACGCTAAGGTGCAAAGTCTAAAATTATGAGGGCTTGCCTCTAAGTAACTTAATTATAGTTCAATTTATAAATACTGTCAACAATCTACTCAAATCCTTTGAAGCTCTCTAAAATCTTATCTTTTGAGTCTGTAGCATTAAGCACTAAAACAACATAATTTCCGTAGATATAAGCAGGGTGTCCGATTAACTCTTTTTCTTTCTTAGCTTCTTTAAACATTGGGTTTTTATCGTAATATTCGTAAACCTCTACAGCAGTATCATCTTCTAAGATGAACCCTTTCCCTGATTCGGCTTGAATAAGACTAGCTTCTTTTGAGATTTCTTCTTTGATAGTGAAGCCATTGCTTTCTAGCGCTTTTTTAAAATCGTCTAAGCTAGTAGCCTTTTTAGAAGCAGGTTTGTCATTTGCTTTAGTTTGCTCCGTTTTTGGTTGTTCTGCGCTATCCTTGGTAGCTGATTGGTTGTTAGAACATGCTACTAGAACTGTAGCACTAAGCAAGATAGCTGATGTTGTTAGTAGTTTTTTCATGGGTATTCTCCTTTTTTAAGTGAGTGTAGATTCGATTCGTAGAGTTTCTCTGTATTGTTCAGCAACAGCAACATCGGTAAAATGTACCGTATTGTTAAATTCTTTGTGTACTAAATCTTTGATTTCTTCTAAGTTTACTCTGAAGAACTCTTTGCGAGAATTTACTTTGTTGACTTCTTGTTTTCTAAAATAGTTGTGTAAAGTTGTTTCAAGAGCAGGAGCATCTTCACTGAAAATTAGAGCGTGTACATCAAACGGGAATGGAACAGAAGCACTGCTCAATTCAGATATACGATCCATTGGCTCTAGACGTCTAGTCATACCAATTTTATAAACATTTTCTCCGAAAGAGCCAATATTAGAGATGATGTAAACGAATCCAGCACGAGTATTGGTTTCTCGATTCTCAACATCTTTTTTGTCTTTTTCCAATTCTTTGATTTTATCTTCTAGTTCTTTAATCTTATCTGCATAAAGTTCTTTCTCGATATCTGTATTAGATGATTCTAGATACTTCATGAGTTTAGCAACTTCATTTCTGAATTGATTTTCCTCTTTGATGATTTTATCTTTTTGAGTTTGAAGCTCTTTCTCTACCCGTTGTTGTTCTCTCATTTCCTCTTTTTTAGCTTTCAATAATTCACGTTCTTGCTCGAGAACATAATAGTATTTATATGTTGCATCTAGCTTTTCCAATTTAATATTTAGCAATTCTTTTGTGATTTGAACATTATCGATAGAGAATAATCTATTTAACGTTGAGAATGTATTAGTGATCTTGTTGCGGTAAGTATCAACATTGTTCATTCTTACATTAGTCAAGTAGTAATCTGTTTCAGCATTAAATGCACGCAACAATTTTTTAGATTGTTTTTCACGTTTCTTGTAATCATCATAAGAAGTAGAGCGACAAGCTTTTCCGTCTGCAATCAATTCCTTTTCTTTTATTTGAAGAATAGATAATGTATTTTTTAACTCGTTAGAAGTAATATTGTCAGTAAAGTCTACAGTCGTTTCTTGAGCGATAACGATATTAGATTTTTCTTTCAATATCGCTTCATAATCTTTTTCTTCTTGTTTAAGTTTTTCTACTTTCCTACTCAATTCTTTCAAAGACGCTTTTAGGGAATATTTCTCTTGAAGAGCATTCTCTTTGATTTCTTCAGCTTCCTGTTTGGCATTCTCCAGAATTTCCTCAGCTTGATTTTGTGCTTCTATAAGAATATCATCTGCTTTATCTATGTTTTCAAATAAATCTATCTCTTTATTAGCTTGAGAAAGAATCTTATCAGCTTCTTCTTTAGCGGATTGTAAAATCATTTCCGCTTCTTTTTTACTATCAAGTATGACTTCGTATTGAGAAAGTTCGTTGAACTTCTCCTTTGATATTAAATTGTATTTCTTAGATCTTTTGTAAATAAATAGCAGACCCAATAAGGTTGATATGAACATCGTCACAGGCCATGCTAACAGTAATATAGCAATAAACCAAGGTTGATAACGTAGTGGAATGCGTTCTTTCATAATAAACTCCTTAAAATAAGATTACATTTTATTTCTCTCTATAAATGCTTACGACTTCTCCAATAATGCGGATATCGTTGCTTTCATCTAGATGTATATCTTCATAATCTGGATTCAAGCTTTCAAGATATCCCTGACGCAGTTTCTTAACATAGTTAGCACCGTCTACTTGGAAGATACCGATTGTGTTATAGTCAATCTGTGGGGTATTCTTGATAAATAGGTAGTCGCCATTTTTTATCTTTGGCTCCATAGAGTTACCGACGACATAAGCGATAGCGTCGTAGTTGTCTGGGATTTCATCCTCATAGAATGAAACCTCCATATCTAAATCGTCGTCCTGTATCGAACCACTCCCAGCAGAGACAACCCCGGTAACACGTCGGTAAGTAGTCTGTCTGTAGTCGTCCAGTCTGATGATGTTTTCCGATACTTCGTTTATCTTCGTTTCTTCTTCGTTTTGCTCTTTCAGTTGCCTCTCGGCAAAAGTCAGGACTTTCCCCTGTCTAGGCGGTTCTAGTTTGTCATAGATGGATTGGATGGGGGATTTTGAGAGAAGAGATGGAGTAGCGTTGATTTGAATTTCTTGCTCATCATCAAGCATATCAATTAAATCTTCTGTAGAAATTTGCATTCCTTTAGCAATTTTTTCTATTGTGTCATAAGATGGGACAATGGGCTTTTTCGATTTCGGATGTTCATTTTTTTCAAGCATAGAAATATATCCTTTTGTTAAATCAGATAATTCACAAAAAGCATCCATTGATAATTTATGCTCTGTTCTATATGATTTTAGCAATTCTCCTAACTTCATTTAAAAACTCCTTTCTATATATTGTTTAATCTATTATACATCTTTAAATAAAAAAAGTAAATTTTTTTGTTTAACACACTTGACATTTTATGTTTAACGTGTTAAACTATAATCAAGCTTAAGGAAATAACAAAACTAACCAGAGGAAAATAAAATGAATAAAGGACTTACAACACAAGAGCAAATCGCACTAGCGAAAGAAATCTTACAAGTTAAGAACCGCAGAGAACGCTCACTTAAACTAGGGGAAATCCTAGATCGTGAAAAACTATCATCAGATGATATGTACGAATTGTATAACACACTATTAACAACAATCAGAGTTTACGGCGATGTTATCGGATTTGATGATAAAGATTTTCAAGAAATGGCTCTTACAATCTTAGTGCTTGAAAAGGTTGAAGAAGCTAAACAAGCTAGGGTAGCGTAGAGAGGTGCGATTCCTCTCCTAGTTATTGCTCCAAGAGCAAAATTAAAAAGGAGGCGATAGAATGATAGAAAAAGTCATAGAACTTGCAGATCAATTCATTGGCTCGCATGAAACGTACAGAGAAGCTAAAATAGCATGTGAGAAGCTATTTAGACAAGTCAGCCATGAGATTGAACTCAGGGCGCTGGAAAGTAAGATAAGGGGGTGAGTGCGTGCAAGGAGAACGTTTAAGAAAATGGCGTGAAAAAGAAAAAATGTCTCAAGAGGAACTTGCAGAGAAGTCAAATGTTTCTCGAACAACAATACACTTGATTGAATCAGGTCAATCGTCAACAGTTAAAATTCGAACACTTCAAAAATTAGCAGTAGTTTTTAATAAGCAAGTGAAAGATTTTTTTTAAAGAAAATGTTTAACAAATTAAACGAACGAGAGGAGAGCGTATGACAGACTTTAAAAATTTAGATTGTCAATTTATCTTTCAAGAATGCGACTGAAAATTATACTGCTGTTAGTAATAGCTTTATCAACGATTCTGCGCTAGATTTTACAGCGGTTGGCATCATGATGGTGGTGCTGGCTAATCACCCAAACTGGCAAGTCTATCCAGAGGAGATAGCCAAGCGAAAAGGTGTTAACCGGAAGACAATTGATAAGTATTTCAAAATCTTTGAAGAAGCTGGATATTTGCGAAAAATCAGAAAAAAACCTCCTGGAAATGGAGGGAGTCATATATTCAGATTCTTTTCAGATGTAAAAATATCTGATTTCCAATTCGATATTATGAAACAGAGATTAAACATGTCTATCAAAAAGGCGTCTATGAATTATAATTCTGACATTCCAAAAAGTGAGATGTCAGAAAGTGAGATGTCAGAAAGTGAGATGTCAGATTTTGGGCACTAATAAATATTAACTAACAACAAGTATTAACTAACAATAAATATTAATTAACAACAAGTCCTACTTCTCTAAATAAATAAAAGAGAGAAATTTCAAAATTCTAATTTAGGACTTTGGTTTGGAAGGAGTAGGAAAATGGAAATCAAATACATTTATAACAAAACGTCTCTTGGGTGGGTATGGCAGTTAGTAATTGATGGGTACGAGTTTTTTTATCCATGTGGCGATTTAAAAGCGTTAAAAAAATTCGTCAAATCAGAATTAGAAGTTTTGTTAGACAAAAAAGAAAGTGATAGTAATTACGGCTTGGCATTCCATGCGTGTGGATATAACGGACAAGCACAACAAGAGTACATAGATTATTGGGAAAAACAAGGAGTTAGTGTTTTTTAGAAAGGGGGATTAATAGAAAAATTAAGTTTAGAACCAATTTATTTCGTGAACGAAAACGAGATATGCAAAAAGCACCTGACGGCAATCAGGCGCATACTAAAAAAACTAACTAAATTATAACACGAAAGGGAGGAGATTGCCAATGGCTTTGGAATTGTTTGGAGAAGATTTCAAAAATGAACTGTTGGAAGAGCTTGTCCAGTTGAATGTGAAAGCTATGACTGAAGCCAAAATGCGAGTGACAAGAGGAACGAACTGGGCTTCGATTAAAACGGTTCAGGAACAAACAGGATGGGGTCGCAAGAAAATTGAAGATTTCAGAGACGCAGGGAAATTCCGCTACCAGCAAAATGCTAAAGGCGGTAAGTATTTATATGACTTGAACGATGTATTACGTTTCCAAAGTCAGTTAGCAAAATAAAGGAGAGAGAATAATGTACGAACCACCATTAATTAATCAGCTTTTAGGAACTGGCGCAGTGATTTTGGGATTTATCAGCGCAGGGTTTCTAGCTCATCAGTTAGAAAAGCAAAAAGAGGAAGAAAGACGACTCCAAGAAGAGTATGATACGCAAATGATTAGAACTTGTAATGAATTGCTTGAAATGGGTCGTGAGATTGAAAGAGAACAAATCCGCAAGAACATTCGCAGAGAGTTTCCAGGCTTCACATTTGACAACGAACCGCCTCAAGGATTGCGCCCTGAGCCTCTAGCCTTGCCAGAACCACGAAGAGCACGCTATGCAAAGTATTTGGGATAGAGCAAAGGAGACGCAAATGACTAGAATTGAACTTGAAAACCGTGTATGGCTTTTGGCCAATCATGAAGAAAAAAACGAATTACTGGATCTTGGGCTAACATCCAAGGCCAGATATGTGAAAAGAGTGTTGGAACTTGGAAAGGTGTATGCTCATGTTTGATTATGACAGAGATATAATGCAACCGCCTGAGGAGCAAGAGAAACTTGACCCAAGCGAGTATGTGGATATCGGATGCGGTAGACGTCGATACGTGGGTGATGAAATATGATCCAGGAGCTACACGAAGAAATCGACAACTGGCGTGCTGAGTATATGCATCTTGGCCGAGAACTCGGAGAAATCATCAACGACCAACAGGATATTATTTTGAAATTGCAAAACGAAAATAGACACTTAAAACGTGAAAATTGGAATTTGAAGAAGACGAAAGGAAGAAAGAAATGACGCAGATAACCAACAAAGGGAAGTCATTTGCAAGAGCAGAAATATCTGAGAAACAAAAAGAATATATCGGACTTCTTGCTAAGTTAAGAGGTGTAACAACACAAGAACTTCTAGGCCAAGTTGTAGAACGTTTTATTGACAGGAATTTGCAACTTATTCAAGAATACAATAATGAATTAGATGTCTTAAACAGCAAGTCTAGTCGCAGAATTAACATGAATACATAGGAGAAATGAAAATGACAAACGAACTAACACACAAACAATTTTTTAACTCACCAGCAGTAAAACAGAAATTCTCAGAAGTAGTAAACGGGAACGGTCAGCAATTTGTGGCCAGCTTACTTAGCATCGTAACAAATAACAACCTACTAGCTAAAGCTACCAATGAAAGCATCATGACCGCTGCAATGAAAGCTGCAGTCCTAAACCTGCCAATCGAGCCTAGCCTTGGTTATGCGTATATCGTACCTTACAAGAACCAGGCGCAGTTCCAAGTTGGATATAAAGGGTTGATCCAGCTTGCACAACGAAGCGGACAAGTCACACGTTTAAATGCTGGAGAGGTCTATGAAAGCCAGTATAAAGGGTTTAACCCACTTACTGAAGACCTTGAAGTGGACATGACTGCTATTCCAAAAGAAAACGAAAAAGTAGTAGGCTACTTTGCATTCATGCGTCTTGCAAATGGATTCGAAAAGACCGTCTTTTGGACCAAGGAACGAGTTCAGGCTCACGGTAAGAAGTACAGTCAGTCATTCTCTAGCAAGTATAGCCCATGGCAATCTGATTTTGATGCCATGGCTCGTAAAACAGTATTGAAGCATATGCTTTCAACCTATGCCCCACTTTCTACCGAATTGCAGGATGCGATTGTGGCAGACAACGCAGATAGTACAATTTCAAACAAGAACGAAATCAAAGACGTCACTCAAGAACCAGTTGCTGAAACATTGGACGGCATTCTTGGAGCTTCTGAAGAAGTGACTGAAAAACCAAAAAAAGAGGTTATCAACCAGGAGTTGACGACCACAGATACAAGCTACCCAGCAGATGAAGTTCCAGATTTTGATCAAGAAACGGGCGAAGTAATTGATAAGGAGCCAGAAAATGGTCAAATGGACATGCTAGAAGGGGAGGATTTCTAGAATGACTGAAGAATTGAAAGATGTAACAGATAGCCTAGAACTCGTTCCAGTGACAGATTTAGAAGTTGGCTTCGTCCTAAAGGCCGCCGAAATCGAAATCCAAGGAAAGGAAGTTTTGGAGCAAGCTTTAGAGTCTTATAAAAAGAAATACACTGGCTATATCGTTACAGAAGAAACTTTATCAGATGACATTAAAGTCAAAGACGAGTTGGGACGAGTACAGCGTCAGATTGAACAAGAACTTAAAAACCAGCTTTCAGAATACTCTAAACCTCTTGATGAAGCAAAGGCTTGGGTTGATAGCATATTAGACCCTATCAAAACTTTGCAGACAGACATTAAAAATCAAATCAGGGAGTTTGAGGAGAGAGAAACAGAAGCCCGAAAGGAAACGGTCAGAGAAGCTTTTGAATCTGCAATCGCAGAAAGCGGTACGGAACTTGACATCAAATTATTTGCTATTTACTTTGATGATTTCAGCAAGAAGAAGTGTTTTATGGCCGACAATGTGCGAATCAATCAAGCTACTTCTAAGATGATTGTCGGATTGGTTGCAGAAGAAGCTACTAAGAAGCAACAACGTGAAGCTGGACTTATCCAGATTACAGAAGCGGCAGCTAAAGCTGGTTTCGGACCTACTGTCTACATTCGCAGTTATGACCAGGGAGCGAAACTTGTTGATGTTTTGCAAGCAATTCTTGATGACAAGACATTAGCTGAACGAGCTAAAGCGGAAACCGAACTAAAAAAGCGTATTGATGAAATGACCGCTATCGCGGTGGCTAAAGGTTTGAACCCTGAAAAGTACGTTGATTTGCTAAGAGAAGGGCGCTCTGCTTTGGATACTATCGATATCCTACATGCAGACGCAGATGAGCTTAGACGGACTAAAGCAGAAGCGAAACAAGATACTCAGGGTCGATTCTGCGCCCAAAATCAGCCTGAATTTGGGTCAGAAAGCAGTTCAGGGGGCAATCATACCCTAGAGCAAGAAACAGGCCGAAAATCGCAAAATATGGCTTCTGAGGATGGCGTTAAAAAATATGGTTACAAATTTACTGTAGATTTAATTTTTCCAGCAGAAAATGCAAAGGAAATAAAGGAGCAATTTAAAGAATGGCTCAATGCTCACGGCGTTCAATTTGAGCCACAAACAAAATCAGTAAAGGTGGAGATGAAATGACGCTGGATTTACTTGGAGAAGATTACTACTCAGTAGCTTCCGCACGTCAATATTGGTCTATCTCGCAATACAAGCGATTTAGGGAGTGCGAAGCACGGGCATTGGCAGAGCTAGAGGGAGAGTGGGAAGACCAACGAGATAACACAGCTCTTTTGGTTGGTAACATGGTTCACAGCTATTTTGAAAGTCCAGAAGCACACAAGAAGTTTATGGATGAAAATGCGGATGCCATGATTTCAAAAGCTGGTAAAACCAAAGGTCAGTTAAAAGCTGACTTTCTGGTTGGCCAGCGCATGATTGAGCGATTGGAAGCTGACAAGCAATTTATGGAGTACTATGTCGGTCAGAAAGAGGTTGCTGTCACAGGCGAAATCGAAGGAGTGGAATTTAAAGGCAAGATTGACTGCCTCAATGTTGAAAAGGGCTACTTCGTGGATATCAAGACCACAAAATCAGATATTGACAGCATGGTTTGGGTTCAGGATGAAGCAAGCGGACGAAATATTCAGGTTCGCTGGTTTGAAGCTTGGGGATATGTCCTTCAGATGGCAGCGTATAAGAAAATGCTGAAAGAGCAGTATGGCAAGGAGTTTACCCCTGTTATATACGCAGTGACAAAAGAGCCGACCCCTGATACCAGAGCGATTGTTTTTCAATCTCAGGAAAAACTTGATTACGAGCTATCTGAGTTATCTATGCTTATTAAGCATCTTGACGATGTTAAAAAGGGTAAAGAAAAGGCAACGCCATGCGGTCATTGTGAATACTGCAAAACGAAAGCGTTGAGTCAGCGTGTGGAGGTGGTCTGATGAGTAAACAAGTAAAAGACATACTAGAAACTCACGACACAGGTTGTCCTCATGGCATCACATTTGCAATACATCAAGATAAAGATGAGTGTATTGCTTTGTTTGGTCGTTCTGGTTGGCCCGGACTAAAACCTCGATTTATTCGTTGGAATGAAAGTGTCAAAAATCAAACAGCATACAAAACTGAGGAATCCTTACTTAATGCCTATGTTTGTGATGTTAAAAAAACATCGGAAGATTTTATTGTCATTCAATTATTGCCCTTTTAAGAGGGGGAAATAATCAAAAACCAACTATTTCCATTTTGGAAACAACTCAAAAACTAACAAGCCGTGCATTCTTGTAAAACTGCGAACTAGAAAACGTCAGTAAAGGTCATGTGATCTTGGACGAGCGACTGCCCGTATTTAGCCAATTCTCACAAAGGCAGTCGCATTTTTTAGATAAACAGATGAAATTTTTGGATTTATTCGCTGGCATCGGCGGTTTTCGTCTTGGTATGGAGTCCGCTGGGCATGAATGCGTTGGATTTTGTGAAATAGACAAATACGCTAGAGCCAGTTATAAAGCGATACATAACACAGAAGGAGAAATTGAATTACATGACATTACAAGAGTCACAGATGAGTCTATTCGAAGATTCGGAAGTGTGGACGTTATCTGTGGGGGCTTTCCGTGCCAGGCTTTCAGCATTGCGGGACACAGACGAGGTTTTGAAGATACACGAGGAACTTTGTTCTTTGAAATCTGTAGGTTCGCATCTATTCTCAGACCTAAATATCTATTCCTTGAGAACGTCAGAGGACTCCTCAACCATGACGGAGGGGCTACATTTGAAACCATCATCCGAACCTTGGACGAATTGGGGTATGATGTGGAATGGCAAGTGCTTAATAGCAAGAATTTTGGAGTCCCCCAAAATCGGGAACGTGTGTTCATTATCGGACATCTTAGAGGAGAACGTACCAGAAACGTTTTTCCTATCAGCGGAGAAAGTGAACAATCTGATCATCAACCACCAAAAATAGAAATTATAGGCAATACTAGAAATCCGAATGGCACAAGTAAAGGAACTAAAAGCGTGGTCTATGGTTCAGGTGGTGTAGTGGGAACTTTAACCGCAACAGATTACAAAGAGCCTAAGCAGGTCGCTATAAAACAGTTCGGAATCCTGCAACCCAATTTTAATCAATGTGGAGTGGTTTACGAAACAGACGGCATCGCACCAACAATCCGAGCCTATCAAGGTGGAGGTCTTGAACCTAAAATCATTCAGCGTGGTCATGGGTATAATAAAGGCGGAGAATATGACATCGCTCCTACTTTAACTAGCAATGGCTATCACGAAAACAACATCCTAAGAATCAAGGAAGCGACTACTCAAGGATATTCAGAGGCAGAGGTTGGGTATAGTGTGAACTTATCACACCCAAACTCTAAAACAAGACGAGGACGAGTTGGGAAGCAAGTAGCCAATACCCTCTTAACTGGAGAAAGTCAAGGAGTAATTGAGCCTGATTTTAGAATTAGAAAGCTAACACCTCGTGAGTGTTGGAGATTGCAAGGATTTCCAGACTGGGCTTTTGACAAAGCGCAAGAGGTCAACTCGAACAGTCAATTATACAAGCAAGCAGGAAACAGTGTGACAGTCAATGTCATTGCTGCTATCGCAAAAGAATTGAAATAAAAGGAAGTAAAAAATGCTAAATAAAATCGACATACCAGGAACAGATATCACACTTGAAATCGTGGACAAGACCATCACGATCACCAATAAAATTGAATATGATATGCAGATGCATTTTAGAAATACAGATGCAGATGCTTCTCTTGATACAAGTGGCGACGTGTTTGAGCCTCTCTACTGGTTAGATATTAAGGCGACACCGAAAATACCGACAGAGTATCATACGAGCCTTGGAATCAAGAGAGAAAAGCGTCACTTGGCCGAACTTCAGAAGTTCTTTGAGTTTATTGAGAGTAATAAACGAAACCTATTTGATCTCTGTGGATTCAAGGGAGAACTGCAATGAAATCTCTGACATTATCGTTAGACATTTCAACTACTGCGACAGGCTGGGCCGTATTTCACGGCTCTGATCTTGTTCAGAGTGGTGTCTTAAAACATAAAAGCAAATCGTTCTTTGAACGTGGGCGGTTCATGGCTAGTGAATTGCGAGCTATTCAATCGAGAGCGCTTCAGAAGTACGACTGCCATTTTGAATCGATTGTGGTCGAGAAGAACTCAGTCATGGGGCCAAATCAGCAGTCCATGATCAGTATTGGAATTGTGACAGGTATCATTCTTGGCCGACTGATTGCTGACAATGTGTACTTCGTGAACGTGTCGACCTGGCGCAAGTACTGGAAGTTTAGTTACAAGGACCGAAGTAAAAAATCAATGAAGCTGCAGGCTGTTGCTAAGGTGTCCGATGAATTCGACCTGAACGTCAAAGACGACGAGGCTGACGCTATCCTGATTGGTTCATGTTTTGTAAACCATGGCCAAGAATTTGGAAATCTAGAAAGCCACAAGGTGAGTTGAGGAGTTAGAAGATGAAACTTAAGGAATTGATTAAAGAATTTGAAGAAATCGGGATTCATGGTTTGAATATGTTTGGAACTGTAGTCAAAGGCATTCCGACCGAAACTGCAATTGATCTAATCAAACAACTAGACGAACCAGAAAAAGTCAAAGTTCCGCAGTGTGTGGCAGATGTGATTGAAGGAGCAAGAGAACAAAGCCCAGAACTAGAAGATGCGCTTCATTATACTTGGGGCAACGGAACTAAGGAATTCACAGAATGGTACAACAAGAAATCTAACAGAGACCTCTTCGCTCGAGCTTGGCTAGACGGCTACGAGGTCGAGAAAGAAAAAAGGTATACAGTAGTGGCGAAAGCAACAAAACAACCGCTATATTATAATGCTATGGATAAGAAACTATTCTTCTCTATGGGCGGACTAGCTACAAAATTTACTCGCAAAGAACTCGAAGAAGCTGGATTCGGTTGGGTTTTCAATTGTGAAGGTATTGAGATTGTGGAGGTGGAATAAATGGCAAAATTTATTCAAATCCAATCTTGTTACAGAGGGATTGTCGAAAACGAACTTATCAATATAGAAGATATTAGTCGCATCTGTCTAGGCCCTAACATCTTATTTCTACGAACACCTTACAGTGCCGGAGAGCGTCATATTTCTATCACTAAAGATTCAGTAGATAAATTATTGAAGGAGTTGGATATTGTTGGGGAGGTGGAGTGATGGATGAGCAAAACATTTTAGAGACACAATTGATTTTAGGTAAGCAAGTTTTAGAGATTGTCTTGGATTTGCTAAAAAACGACTCGAAAACAGGGGCAGTTTTGCCTTTAAACATAAATGACCGTGAATTTACGATTACAGTAGAAAAGGAGGTCGTAGAATGAAACGACCTGAACGATACCCATCTGGATATTTCATTCCTGAACTGATTGAAGATGAAAATATTATCTTTAACAAAGATAGCGATTATCAGAAGCAGAAGAAAAAAGAAAAGAAGAATCCGGTCTTTAAACGAAAGAATTCAAAAAAGTAAGGAGGTGGAGTGATGAAGAAAATAACGTTTATCATAGGGTTAGGAGGCGAGCGAATAGAATTCAAAACAGATAGAGATGATTTTATCAATGAATTAAAATTTCGTTATGAAAACAAGCAACTTCTTGAAATCAATCTTGGTCCTGAGATTGTATTGCTCAATCCCAGCAAAATCTTATTTGTTAAAATCAAGGAGGTCACATATTGAAACGATTCATAGCTATCTGGATTTTATTGTCTGCTGGATTGAACATCTGGCAGATGGACAGGATTCGAGATTTGGAAGAGAAGAAACCGATGGTTATCTATAAGGCTGATAACGCAGGCGCAGAGATATTTGGCAAGGTTGTCGAGAAAGGACGACATGGGAAGCTATACACGATTACGATTCGTGATTACGGGGTGTTCGTGGTTACGAAGGACGTGTACGAGAAAGTGAAAGTTGGAGATGAGGTGATGTTATGATACCGAAATTTAGAGCGTGGGATAGCGCAAAAAAAGAAATGTTCAAAGATACTTTCGCAATAACAGAAAGTGGGCAAGTTGTAGTGGTTGAACAGGAGGATGTCGTATGCCCTCCAGATTATGTTTTTGTTGATTATCTAGTCATCATGCAATCAACAGGACTCAGAGATAAGAACGGCAAGGAAATCTTTGAGGGGGATATTTTGGCATGCAAAACTGATGATGAAGTGATAAATTTGAATGTATTTTGGGATGAAGAGCATGCTTTGTTTATGTTCGAGTCGAAAAAATATAACGAACAGGAACCTTTAGCTGAATTAGTTGAAAATAACACCTATCCGTTTGAAATCATCGGCAACATCTACGAAAACAGAGAACTTTTGGAGGATAAGGAATGAGACCGAAAAGATACCCTTTCAGTGGAGCTAAAAAAGAGAGTGAAGCTAAGAAGATATCGTTAATGCTAAAAAAAGTCGATGAATCAGACTTGAAAGGAAGTGTTTGGGCGGAGCCTCTACCTCTCTATAGAAAAACAAGAGTCCATGTAGAGATAGAGGGCTATGGAAAGAAAATCATAACCGAATTTAAAACAGATGATATGAATTTTTCCATAAAAGCTTCATTCTTTAAGAGGGCATTATTTAAAAGAGCTGAAATGATGTCTCAGTTTGATTTTAGAGAAACAACAACTGAAGAATGGAACCGAATAATCTTAGAACTTTTGGAGCGTGTAAATGAAATGAATCAAAACTTTAAGATGGTACAGGTACAATAACACTAGTTTTTGATGGGAAAATAATTTAAAAAAGGAGTAAAAACAATGTTTACACAATACAATCATGAAACAGGAAAAACGAAACTTACAAAACTTGCTAAGGGCGGTATCATTACAGTTGCAGCTGTTGCTTCACTTGGGATTTTTCGTCTCACGGCTGTGAAGCGTATCCCAGCTAATACAGTTGGGGTTAAGGTTAGCGTAATTGGTGGTGTTCAAGAAAATACCCTGCAAACAGGATATCATCTAAAAATGCCATTTATTGACAAAGTCTACACTTTATCTACGTCTGTTCAAACAAAAACAATGGAGAAAATCACGACTCAGACAAAAGACGGTCAATGGTTAAATACTAATATCGATGTGAAATATCGTGTCAATAAAGAAAAGGCTATGACAGTCTTCTCTAATTACACAGACTTAGAAAACGTGAATAATAGCGTAGTATCTCCTGCTGTTCAGCGTGCTATTGAATCTGTAACAGGTAATTACGATATTTACGATATCCTCGGTAACAAGCGTACTGAAGTTTATGAAATGATTGACAAGGCTCTCAAGGAAAAATTTGAGTCTTATGATCTAGAGTTTGTATCTTTCACGATCACAGACCAAGATGCAGGAGATGAGATTGAGGCGGCAATCAAAAATGAATCTGTAAAACAAAAAGAAATTGACACTGCTAAGCAGGAACAAGAAAAAGCTAAAGTTGAAGCCGATACCAAGAAAGTTCAAGCTCAAGCAGAAGCAGACGCAGGTATCATCAAAGCAGAAGGTGAGGCCAAGGCAAACAAAGCTAAGTCAGATTCAATCACAGATAATCTTATCCGGATGAAAGAAGCAGAAGCCAGAGAGAAACATGGCTGGGTCACTGTCAACGCAGGTAGTGTGATCGCGAATAAAGAATAAAATAAAAAAGCCAAGACACCCTCTGTCTCAGCTAATAGTTCTCGCAAAGACTATTATATCACAAAAGGAGATAGAGAGTGAACAAGGCTAAAGAGCTATTGAAAGAATTACAAGACCTTGACATGGACATCCAAAGCCGTATAGATGAAATCAATGAGCTTGAGGCAGGTTTGCTCTCAAGTCCTAAATGGTCAGGTGTCAAAGTCCAAGGTGGACAGACTAGAAAAGTTGATGATGTCTATACTCAGCTTGTCGTGATGAAAGAGGCTATAGAGCAGGATACTAAAGAGGTCATTAACAGAAAACTTGAATTAGGTAGAATGATTAACAAGCTTAAAAATCCAAAAAGCAGGTCTGTCCTTAGAATGACTTACATTACTAAGACTTACATTGAGGATATTTGCGACAATTTGAGAATTAGTAAGGCAACTTATTACAGATTACGCAAACAGGCTGAATCCGAACTAGAGGAGACAATCATAGACAAAGTGAGCTAAAGTGAATGCGCATGAAGTCTAAAATCTGTTAGAATGGTAGTGTCAAGAATTGAAAAGAGAGGTCTCAGAATTTGGTAGATGGTTACCTGAAATCAGGGTGTCGTAAAGGCATTGAGGGTTCGAATCCCTCCCTCTATTTCGTTCATTGACGTCTCCTTTATCTTTATTATATTTTTTCGAGGCTTCGGTCTCGTTTTGGCGGTGACAGGTAAGTGGTTTCTCTCCTATGTTTCCTTCGGTTCGATTCCGGGCATCGCCGTTAAAGACTACAAAAAAATAAAAAAAGGAAAACTTTCAAATTGATTACTAATTAACACGCAAGTTTGTAGTCTACTTGCAAGAAGGTCACACATCGTGTGGCTTTTTTTGATTTACAAAATAAACAAATCAGGGAGGAGGGCATGGAAAAAAGCGAACTAGCACGCAAAGACTATGAGGCAGGAATGAAGTACAAAGACATTGCTATTAAACATGATGTCTCAATCAACACAGTCAAATCATGGCAACGTAGGCATAATTGGACTCGTATAAAAAAGGGTGCACCCAAAAATCCAAGAGGTGCACCCAAAGGGAATAAGAACGCAGTTGGTCATGGAGCGCCTAAAGGCTCGCAAAATGCCCTTAAACACGGCCTGTTTGCTAAGTATCTACCGCAAGGAGTGCATGAGATATACGAGCAACTGGCAGATAAGCAACCAATTGATATTCTTTGGGAGAACATTCAGCTAACCTATGCTAATCTTTTGCATGCTCAGCGCATTCTGTACGTTCAGGACGTTGATGATACAACCACTATGCTTATTGCAAGCACAGCAAAAGGCGGAGAAAGCTATGAAGTTCACACTGCTTGGGATAAGCAGGGTAAGGCTTTAGCTGCAATTGCAAGAATACAGTCAGAACTTAGAAATATGATTAAAACATATGATGAACTGACTCGCTCAAGCCTTGCTACAGAGGAGCAGAGATTGAGAATTGAGATTCTGAAATCTAAACTGCCTGACAATGAACCTGAGAACGTTCATGATGATGGTTTTATCAAAGCATTAGAAGGGATAGTCGAAGAAACGTGGCGAGAAGAAAAATAAAGACCAGTACATTCGAATTCCAACCTTTTAGCAGAAAGCAGAATAAGGTGCTAAGTTGGTGGCTTTGGAACTCTCCAGTTCATGAGTCAGAAGGCATTATTGCTGATGGCGCTATCCGTTCTGGCAAGACTGTTTCTATGAGTCTAGCTTTCGTTATCTGGGCGATGACATCATTCAACCATCAGAACTTTGCGATGTGTGGTAAGACAATCGGATCTTTCAATCGTAACGTCCTGAAACTGTTGTTGGTTATGATACAGTCAAGAGGTTTTAGCTATGTCTATCATCGGACGGATAACCTGATAGAAATCTCAAAAGGCGACGTGTCGAATGATTTCTATATCTTTGGTGGTAAGGACGAGAGTTCACAGGATCTTATTCAAGGTTTAACGCTGGCAGGTATCTTTTTCGATGAAGTGGCGCTTATGCCTGAGTCCTTTGTTAACCAGGGCACAGGGCGGTGTTCTGTGACAGGTTCCAAGTGGTGGTTTAACTGCAACCCAGACGGGCCTTATCATTGGTTTAAAGTTAACTGGATAGACAAAGCAGAAACAAAGAATATGCTTTATCTGCATTTTGATATGGACGACAACCTTTCTCTTTCAGAGAACATCAAGAAGCGTTATAGAAGTCAATATCAAGGTGTTTTCTATCAGCGATATATCCAAGGTCTTTGGACGGTTGCAGAAGGTATTGTCTACGATATGTTCAGTAAGGATAAGCATGTTGTATCAACATTGCCAGAAATGAGTAAGACGGGCAAATATGTTTCGGTCGACTACGGTACGCAAAATGCGACCGTTTTTCTTTTGTGGGAAAAAGATATCAACGGTAAGTATTACTTAACAAGGGAATATTATTACTCAGGTCGTGACGAGAACGTACAGAAGACCAATGCTGAGTACGCTGATGATCTAACTGCTTGGCTAGGAGATACGAACATCGAACGAATCATTATTGACCCGTCTGCTGCTTCATTCATTGCCGAATTGAAGAAGCGAGGATATAAAATCAAAAAAGCTAGAAATAATGTTCTTGAAGGCATTCGTTTTGTTGGGTCTATGCTAGGCCAAGAGAAAATAGCAGTGCATGAGAGCTGTGTGAATACGTTGAAAGAGTTCCACGCTTATGTCTGGGACGAGAAAGCCTCAGCAAACGGCGAGGACAAGCCTATCAAACAGTTCGACCACGCAATGGACGCCCTACGTTATTTCTGCTATACAGTATTATTCAAGTCAGGAGGTATGACTGTTTGGAAATAGAAGTAATTAAAAATATAATCAAGTCGCAGATGGTCAAACATGGAAAGTTTGTCTCACAAGCAGCTGAAGCCGAGAAATACTATCGTAACGAGAATGATATTAAACGAAAGCGTAAGCCTGCCGATAAGAAAGGCGCTGAGAATGAAGAGAAAGCAGAAGATAATGCGTTTCGTAATGCTGACAACCGTATTAGTCACAACTGGCACCAGTTATTGCTTGACCAGAAAAAGGCTTATGCGTTGACCTATCCGCCTACATTTGATGTGGACGATAAAAAGGTAAATGATAAGATTGTAGATGTCTTAGGAGACGATTATGAACGTATCAGCAAACAACTTTGTGTGAATGCAGGAAATGCTGGCATCGCTTGGCTTCATGTTTGGAAAGACGCTAGTGATAACTCGTTTAGATACGTTTGCGTGGACTCAAAAGAAGTGATACCAATCTACTCAAAGTCTTTGGATAAGAAGTTGATTGGGGTACTGCGAGTTTACTCTAGCATAGATGAAACAGATGGTAAAAATTACACTGTTTACGAATATTGGAACGACAAAGAATGCTCTTTCTATCGTCATGAAAAAGAAAAGCCACTGGAAGAATTGGAGTCATTCCAAGCAATTTCTTTGATTGATACTATGAATGGAGACCGATCTAGTGACAATAGCTTTAAGCATGATTTTGGCCTTGTTCCTTTTATTCCGTTCAAGAATAACGAAATTGAGACCAATGACTTGAAGCCAATCAAAGACCTGGTCGATGTTTACGATAAGGTCTTTAGTGGATTTGTCAATGATACAGACGATGTTCAAGAGGTTATCTTTGTTCTTACAAACTACGGTGGACAAGACAAGCAAGAGTTTCTTGAAGATTTGAAACGCTACAAGATGATTAAGATGGACAACGACGGCATGGGAGACCAATCAGGAGTTACAACCATTGCTATTGACATTCCAACCGAAGCCAGAAATCTGATTTTAGAGCGGACGAAGAAACAAATCTTTATCAGTGGCCAAGGGGTTAACCCTGAAACAGATAAGCTAGG
Source organism: uncultured Streptococcus sp. (assembly GCA_963525985.1). GTDB lineage: Bacteria > Bacillota > Bacilli > Lactobacillales > Streptococcaceae > Streptococcus. The sequence goes on from CAURMD010000001.1 coordinate 31,361, forward strand.
CAACAGTTCAGGCGTTGCTTTGAAGTTCCTTTACTCTCTTTTAGAGTTAAAAGCTGGGAATATGGAAACTCAGTTCAGAAGTGGATATGCCACACTCGTTAAGATGATCTTGAAACATCTAGGGTTATCCGATAAACTCAAAATCAAGCAAACATGGACACGGAACTCAATCAATAACGATACAGAAATGGCTCAAGTAGTTTCTACTCTTGCAACTATCACATCAAGAGAGAACGTAGCTAAATCAAATCCAATTGTAGAAGATTGGCAGGATGAACTACGCTTGCAGAAAGCTGACCAAGAGGAACAATCTGAAAAACTCTACGACATGGAAGAGGTAGAGCATGAGTCGGAAACTGAATAAAGAAGAGAAAATTGCCTTTATCGAATCTCTTGATGACCTCAACCGAGAAGAGAAAGACAGATTGCTATATGAGCTGGCTCAGATTGACGACCTCAGCGAGATAATAGACTACATCGATAATTTATACCACCGAACACTAAAACGTATTACAGGGCGTTTAGAGGCGTTTGAGAGGGTATCTAAAAATCGTAGTGACTCATTACCATTTTATCTGTTATCCCTGACTAAGACTGACCAATTAAAAACCAAGCAAGAGATTGCTGGTTTTGTTAAGAAACATCCTGATTTAACAGAGTGGTCAAGGTCAATAAAGGTCAAAACAAATGCAGATGCCTTGTTCGCTGGCGTTGAGATGGATGTCGCTGAAATGACTGGCAAAATCAACAAGCGAATAGAAACACATCTCAAGCAAACCTACCAAGAAACCTACTTAAATCGTGCTTACAACTACCATAAACAGACCAAAAGAGAACCGAATTTCAAGCCTGAGCGCCTAGAAGAAGAGTATCTTCAAAAGGCAATCAACGAAAACTTCAAAGGCAAGCGGTTCTCTGAGCGTGTTTGGGGCAGCAATATGGACGAACTGGTTAGTAAAGTAGAATCGCTTGTAACCAATGATTTAAACCGAGGCTATCCGATAGACCAGTCCAGTAAGCTTCTAGCAATTGAGTTTGAACGTGCTCGTAATCGTGCAGTGACTGTTTTACAGACGGAAACAAACGGTATTCAGGCTCAGGCAACGCTGGATGAATATCAGGACGACAATATCAAGAAGTACAGGTATCTAGCGACCTTAGAAGTTCACACATGCCCTATTTGTGGTGAGTTGGATGGTAAGGTATTTCTTGTTAAGGATGCAGAGAAAGGTGTAAATTACCCGACCATGCACCCTCACTGTCGATGTACAACGGTTCCTGCCTTAGAAAAAGGTGGGAAACGCTATGCAAGAGATATTGAAACAGGAAAAGGCTACGAGGTAGATAGTGGTCAGACCTTCAATGATTGGCGAAAGCAGCAACTTAATAAGTATGGCCAGACTGCTATCAAGGACAAGCTACAAGCTGAACGATTGGAAAAGGACAGAGTCCGCAGAACCAAGGAGCAGTTCATAGCTTATAGGCAGGTTTTAGGCTCTCAAAATATGCCCAAAACATTTGCAGGCTTCTATGATTTGAAGTATAATAACGTTGAGGGATACAAGGAACTAAAAGACCGCATCAGATGGACAAAGTCCAAGTTTCCTACTGAGAAATCTTTAAATGGACATTTCAAAAGTCATGGGAAAGAGTTCGGAGCGGAAAGCCCTGAAGAATATCAACAATTGGCTAGAAATTTATTATCTTCTGTTGTCTCTAAAAATATTATAGGTTATGATACTGGAGAAAGAAGAGTTCGATTTAATCGAGAAACGGGGACAATTGCGATTGGGAAAAGAAATGCCTCAGGAAAAGTGAGAATAACAACTATGTTTAAGCCAGATGATGGAGAGGAATATTACCATGACGACTATAAAAAAGAATATAATAATGATTGATGGATGGGAACATGTTAATTGTCCCGTATGTGGAAATTTAGTAGAAACTTATGATATTTGCGAGGTTTGTCATTGGCAGAATACGGGAGCGTTTAATATCGATGGCGGTCCAAATAAAATGACACTTGCAGAGGCTAAAGAAGCTTATGCAAAAGGTTTACCGATTAGATAAATAAGCACCTAGAGAAATCTAAGTGCTTTTTTCGTACTCAGAAAGGAGTGAAAGATATGGAAGATTGGAAAGAAAGATTTAGAAAAGAATACTACGAATTGAGAGAACGATTCCAAAAGTTGGATAGGATGATTAGTTTATACGAAAAAGGACAGATAGAGTTTCAACCTAAATGTCCCATTGATTTGTTAAAAAGTCAGCGTTCAACCATGTGGAATTATTTAAAAATTCTAGAACAACGTGCAAAAATTGAAGAAATAAAATTATAAAATCTAACCGCATCGAAATCGAGGCGGTTTTCTAATGCTCTAACCGTATGGAATCCCGTACGGTTAAATTTATATGTTGGAGGTATTACTTTGAGGATGTATACAAAAATAGCACTAACAATTGCTGTAACCGTCATTACAACAAAGCTAGTGCTACACATAGAAGAACAGCGAAAAATCAGAGACTTACATAATCGAATCGCTAAACTAGTTCAAATTGACTAGTGTCTTTCGCCCTGAACATGGCGTTAAAAGGTTCAACTATTGGACAAGTCCGTAGTCCTAATAAAAGCGGAGCGACTGGTGATGGAGAACACCTAAAAAGCCTAGCGTAGAGGAAAGGATTTTCAAAATGAAAAAAGAACAACTGGCAAACATCGGCTTAACTGAAGACCAAATTTCTCAAGTCTTCGCTTTGCATGGTGTGGATATCCAAAAGTTAAAGGATGATGTGGCAAGTAAAGATAGCGAATTGGAGAGCGTGCGTGGACAGCTGACACAACGTGACCAAGACTTGAATGATTTGAAGAAAAAAGGCGCAGATGTTGAAGATATTCAGCAAAAGCTAGCAGACTTACAAGCTAAGTACAAGCAAGATACAGAAGCGCTTGAGATGAAACTAGCAGATGAGAACAAATCTCGCTTAATCGATGCTGAGTTGACAAAAGCTGGCGTTCGAGACGCAGAAATTTTCGAGAAAATCTTAAACAAAGACGAAATCTCTGTAAAAGATGGCAAATTGATTGGCTTAACTGAGCAAATCGAAGCTCAGCGTGCTAAGAGTCCATATCTATTTAACGGGGAGAAACAAGCCCAATACACGCCAAATCAAGGCGATGGGCAAGGTGCTAATTTAGGGAATTGGGAAACTGCCATGAGCAATCCCGACGTCAACCTAACTCAATTTTTAGAACAACAAGGAGAAAATAACTAATGGCTAATGAAATTACAAAAATTCTAGACACGATTACACCTCAACAGTACAATGCCTACATGCAACAGTACACGGCTGCTAAATCTGCTTTCGTTCAAAGTGGTATCGCAGTATCAGATGAGCGTGTCTCTAAAAACATTACATCTGGTGGTCTTTTGGTCAACATGCCTTTCTGGAATGACCTTGCTGGTGATTCTGAGGTTCTCGGAAATGGCGACAAAGCCCTAGAAACTGGGAAAATTACTGCTGGAGCAGACATTGCCTGCGTTCTTTATCGTGGACGTGGTTGGGCTGCCAACGAATTGACTGGTATTGTAGCTGGTTCTGACCCAGTACGTGCTATCTTGAACCGTATCGGTGCTTATTGGCTACGTGAAGACCAAAAAGCCTTGATTGCTACCTTGAATGGTATCTTTGCTACTGGTACCGGTGGAGAGAAAGGTGCGCTTGAAGAAACTCACGTATCAGACCAATCAAAAGCGTCTACTGGTATCGATGCAGCTATGGTACTTGACGCCAAACAATTGCTTGGAGATTCTGCTGATCAAGTTACTGCTATTGCTATGAACTCAGCGGTTTACACTAAACTACAAAAAGACAACTTGATTCAATACATCCAGCCAACAACTGCGACTATCAACATCCCTACCTACCTTGGTTACCGTGTCATTATCGATGATGGCATTAAACCGACAGGAGATGTTTATACATCATACCTTTTCCGCACGGGTTCAATCGGTCTCAATACAGGAAATCCATCAGGATTGACTACATTTGAAACTTCTCGTGAAGCCGCTAAAGGCAACGACATGATTTACACTCGTCGTGCCCTTGTTATGCATCCTTACGGCGTGAAATGGACTGGCGCAGAAGTGGCTGAAGGAAACATCACTCCATCAAACACTGACTTGGCTAAATTCAAAAACTGGCAACGTGTTTATGAGCCTAAGAACATCGGTATTATCGCTTTGAAACACAAAATCGGCAAATAGATTGGGTGACAGAATATGATTCAAGAATTGAAACAAGACAACACAATGTACTTGATCTCATGCGTTCGGAAAATGCGTCAGGATAATTATTTCAAAGATATGGAAGTTCTTCACTACGCTTTGACCCAAGCAGAAAACGAGATTTTGAATTATATTCACCAAGACAGTGTGCCTGGACGTTTAGAGAACGTATGGATAGACATGACCAACGACTTACTGGACAAGGTCAAGGAGCAAAGCGTTCTTGCTAAAAAAGCTGACGCAGACGACTTTTCGGTTAAGAGTATCAAAATGGGTGATACGACAATCGAAAAGGTTAGCCCTTACGAAATGATTCAACGAATGAAACAAGTGCCGTCATCACTTGAGCGCTACAAGCGTCAGTTGAATCGCTTTAGGAAGCTACTATGACCGAATATGCTAAGACAGTCTTTGATTGCTTGTATGACTGTAAAATGACGGTTAAAGGTTATACAGAGCAAGAGATAGACGGTTTGACCAGTATGTCAGAAAGCGTGCTATTAGAGGACATTCCTTGTAGGATTTCGCAAATGAGCAATAGTTCAACGAACGGGAGCGACTATCAAGCTAACGGCTATGATATGAAACTATTTTGCTCAGTTGTCTATGATATCCCTGCAGGGTGCAAGATTGAGGTGACTGATAGAAATGGGCACGTTAAAGTGTTTACACGGTCTAATGTGCCTATTGATCAGTATTGGTCACATCAAGAAATTGCTATAAAGCTAGAGGGCAAGTCATGAGTGGCAGTTTTGATTATCGTAGTTTCGCTAAGTTTGCTAACAACTTCAACAGGAATGCAAATCATGCGATAGTAGACCTATTTATGAGACAGACCTTGAATTATGAAGGTACAGAACTAAAATCCAAAGTAAAAGAGAGAACGCCTGTCGGTGTTTATACGGATCATTGGGTGGAGTTCACTACCAAAGATGGCAAACACGTCAAATTTTGGGCAAGTGCTCATGGTAAACAAGGCGGAACCTTGCAAAAAGGCTGGTCTAAAAGCCGTATTGAAGTATCTGGACGGACTTATAAGCAGAAAGTTTATAACAAGGTCTACTATGGCCCACACGTTGAGTACGGGCATAAGACAGTCAATGGTGGCTTTGTTCCAGGGCAATTTTTCCTTCATAAAACGGTTGAAGATACTAAAAGTGATATGGAGAAACGTGTCCATGATAAGTATGATGGCTTTATGAGAAAGGTAGTGTTAGGAAATGGCAAATAAAGGCTTTCGGTTAGTCGAGGAGTTAGTTAGTCACATCAAGGGGTTATATCCTGACATCAGGATTTATCTGGATGAAGTAGAGCAAGGTTTTAAAGAGCCTTGTTTTTTTATCCATGTTGTTGATACTAAGTACACTCCAGAAGCTAACAAGTATGTGAAAGTACGTTCTAAAGTGGATTTGTCTTATTTTCCTCCTAAGAAAAAGCGTAGCGAGTGTTTAGCAATGCAGGAAGAATTGAGTTATAAACTCTTACACTTGCCGACGATTCATTTATTTGACCGTCAGTATGAAGTGGTTGACAACGTTCTGCATTGTATTTTTAACGCAAGCACACGCTTGAAGTTAGAAGAGGAAGATATCAAACAACGTGAATTGAAAGTGAAAGAAGAGGTAAAAGATGGATAATGTAGACGGAATTGTGTTCCCTACTGCGGACATTTTGGAAAGTAGCGCTTTTACCAACGGAGAAAAAGACATTTTGGGGGCTATTTTAGATCCAGAAGAGTCTTATAGTTTGGAAGAAGCAAGAGCAAAACTAGAATACGAACTAGGAAGGAAGATTAAGTAATGGCAGGTGGAATTTGGAAACGCCAAAATAAAGTAAGACCAGGTGCTTACATCAACGTCAAATCAAAAGACATCGCAATGACTCGCCTTGGCGGTGACGGTGTCGTAACAGTACCGCTAGCACTCAGCTTCGGTGAGTCAAAGAAATTGATGAAAATCCGACGTGGCGAAGACCTATTTAAAAAACTAGGCTATGAGCAAGAAAGCCCACAGCTTTTGTTGCTGAACGAGGCATTCAAACGTGTGAGTGAAGTCTTGCTTTATCGTCTGAATACAGGCGAAAAGGCAAACGTAAGCCTTTCAGACAACGTAACGGCTCAAGCTAAATATAGCGGTGTCCGTGGGAATGACATTACAGTAACGGTCAAAACAAACGTAGACGACCCAAGTTCATTTGATGTTGTCACATTCCTTGATACTGTTGTTATGGACTCGCAGACTGTAAAAGTCTTGGCCGATTTGAAAAACAATGATCTAGTTGAATTTTCAGGAACTGGCGAACTGCAAGCGGTGGCTGGTGCTAAACTTACTGGCGGTACTGACGGTGCAGTCTCAACCCAAGACTACTCAGAATACTTCAAAGCGCTTGAAACAGTTGAATTTAACTATATGGCCTTGCCAGTAGAAGACGCTTCTATCAAGAAAGCAGCTATCAACTTCATCAAACGTATGCGTGAAGACGAAGGACTTGGTGCTCAATTGGTTGTTGCGGACTCTGACGCAGACAGTGAAGCAGTAATCAACGTTAAAAATGGCGTTATCTTGTCTGATAAGACAGTTATTGATAAGACGAAAGCGACTGTTTGGGTTGCAGCTGCAAGCGCAAATGCTGGTGTTGAAAAATCATTGACTTACGAGAAGTACGAAGACTCTGTTGATGTTGTGGGTCGTTTGAGCCACACAGAGACAGAAGATGCGCTCTTGAAAGGGCAATTTGTCTTCACTGCTCGTCGTGGCCGTGCAGTAGTTGAACAAGATATCAACTCACACGTCAGCTTCACGATTGAGAAGAACCAGGACTTCCGTAAAAACCGTATCTTGCGCACTTTGGATGATATCGTGAACGATACTCGTTATGCTTTCTCTGAGTATTTCCTTGGTAAAGTAAGCAACAACGAAGATGGACGTCAAGCGTTTAAAGCGAATCGTATTCGTTACTTCAAAGACCTTGAAGCTCGTGGTGCTATTGAAGACTTCAAAGTTGAAGACATCGAGGTGCTACGTGGTGAGTTGAAAGAGTCTGTAGTGGTTAACGTAAAAGTGAAACCAGTGGACAGCATGGAAAAACTGTACATGACAGTTACAGTAGAGTAGGAAAGGAGATAGTATGGCTTTTTTAAAAGGTCGTGACGTAATCAGCGGTCAGGAAGGTACCGCTTTTATTCACATCGACGGAAGAAACGAGTTCATGTTCTATATCAAGGAACTTGAAGCGACAGTTAAGAAAAACAAAGAAGAAGTCCGCACCCTTAACAAACGTGGTACGCAAGTAAAAGCGACTGGTTTCAAGGGAGAAGGTAAGATGACTATCTACGGTGTAACTTCAACATTCAAGGAAATGATGTTGGACTACATGAAGAATGGTCGGGATACATTCTTTGATATCCAAGTGACCAATGACGATGCGACAAGTTCAATCGGTCGTCAAACAACTATCTTGCGTGAATGTAACCTTGATGAAGTTGTGATGGGTCAACTAAAAGTTGAGGAAGATTTCTTGGAAGAAGAAGTCAACTTTACTTTTGAAGATGTGGATATCTTAGAAAAATTTAATGCGCCTAAATTAGGTTAGAAAGAGGACAGATAAATGGCAATTTCAGACTTTTTACTAGAAAACGTTCAACGAGATGCAACTAAAGAAGTGACACTAGAACGTTTCAAATCTCCTTTTGTCATTCGTAGTATTGACGAAAGCTTAAACGATACGTTGAAGAAACGTGCAACAATCAAGAAGAAAAATCGTCAAGGCGTGACTATTCCTGAGTTTAACAATGAGAGATACATTGACTCATTGATGGTAGCCTGCGTTGTTACCCCAGACTTAAAAGATGCTCAACTGCAAGAGTCTTATCACACAGTTGGAGATGAAGCAGCAACTTTGAAAACTATGTTGAAGATCGGGGAATATAATCGACTTATGCAAGAAATTCAGTCACTTAACGGCTTTGATGAAGACATCAATGATCTTGTTGAAGAAGCAAAAAACGACTAGAGGACGGGGACGCAGAGTTGAGTTATGCTTACTACTGTTTGCATCAATTCAACTGGACTCCGTCCTTTTTGGATAGCTTGTCCAAGCGTGAAAAAGCCTTGATTTTTGCCTTTATCGATATCCGAGTAGAAGCAGAGCAAAAGGAACAGAAAGAAATGGAAAGAAAAAGTAGAGGAAGGAGGAGACGGTAGAAGATGACTACATTAATGCAAACACTAGCGCTTAGAGATAATTTCTCAAGCCCTTTAAATCGAATTAACAGTACGATTAACAGGACTATTGCTAAGTTCGGAGAGTTGGATAGACGTGTTAAGAAGATGACGCAAACTGCAACGATTAAAGTCAAAGCAGATATGCCTAAGAATTTAACTGCGCCCAAAGCTACTAGCCCTGTAGCGCCTAAAATGGCGACACCTATCGCTCCTAAACTTCCTTCGGCTGGGCCTCTTGTTGGTGGTTTAGGTGTGGCTACATCCATGCTTGGTCGAATGACTTCTATTTCTCGTGCTTTAAATTTCATGGTTGCTATTCAAGCCTTGAGGCAAATGGCTAATTTAATGAGTGGTCTGATTAAGTCAGGCGATGATTATATTCAGACCATGGCAAGGCTTAAGACGATAGAAGATGGAACTAAGACAGGCCAAGAACTTCAAGATAGTATCATGGCAGCGGCACAACGCTCAAGGACTGGCTTCGGTATCCTGGCAGACTCAGTGGCTAAACTACGCTCACAAGCTGGAGAAGCCTTTAAAAGCAATGATGAAGCTATTGCATTCGCTGAACAGTTGAACAAGCTGTATAAAATCGGTGGTGCAAGCTTAGAGCAACAAAAAGCAGGGACGCTTCAAATCACACAGGCACTTGCTTCAGGGGTTCTTCGTGGTGATGAGTTCAACTCTATGATGGAGAACGCTCCGCTTGTTGCCCAAAAACTAGCTAGACACCTTGGTGTCAGTGTTGGTCAATTGAGGGCAATGGCTAAAGATGGTCAATTAACTGGAGATACTCTTAAGAACGCCTTGCTTGGTTCAGCAGTTGAAACAAACGCTGAGTTTGCGAAAATGCCGATGACCTTTGCCGACATGATGACTCAGGTTGGTAACGTTGCTTCATACGCATTTCAGCCTTTAATTCGAGCGTGGCAAGAGTTCATTAACAGTACCGCTGGACAAAACTTCATGGCAGGTTTAGAGACCGCTATGTTTGCGATTGGCCAGATAGCTTTGTGGCTCTTTAATCTCTTTGTTGCAGGTTGGAACTGGGTTACTGAGAACATCAATATAGTCATGACTGCATTAACACTTCTTGCGGCAGTTGCTCTTATAGCAGGTGTTGCAATGTTTGTAGCGGGTTTGATGGCAGGAGCACCTTGGGCTTGGCTGATGCTGATACTGATAGGTGTAATTGGAATCGCGCTATTAATCGGTACAGCTCTAAACGCTATGGGGATTTCATTCTTAGACGTTGCAGCTGCTATTGTTGCAGCCTTTGTCTTTGTCGGAACGATTGTTTATGACATTATTATGTTCGTTATTAATCTTGTCATGTATATGATTGCACCGATTGTAAATTTCTTCATAGCCATTTACAATATTGGTGTAGCAATTGCGGAGTTTTTGAGAAATGTCTTTAAACACCCGATATATTCCATCAGAAAGTTATTTTATAATCTTATTCGAACTGTATTAGATTATTTTGCTTCGTTTGTTGATGGGGTAGTCAATGTAGCGCAATCTATCGGTAATGCTTTTATAGCCGGTGCAAACATGGCTATTAAAGCTATCAACTGGATCATTGACGCTTTAAACAAAATACCAGGAGTGAATCTAGGAAAAGTTGGCGAAATGGGCTACATGTCTAATGACGGTAGTTTTGCCAATGGTATTCGTGCGATGGGAGAGATGTTTAATCCAGGAGATGCTCCTGATGATTATGAATCTTTTGACGGCATGCGTGCCAATATGATGACTCCAGGCGGTTTGTGGGATGGGATGAAAAATCCTTTCTCAACTGCTGGCAATGCTTTTAGTGGTACTAAGGCTTTTGGTCAAGGTGTTGGTGATGCTATGCAAGGCTTCGTTGATAAGATGAAAGGCCAAGACGAACTTGCTTCTAAATTTGACCAAATGAACCAAACGCCTGCAGGGGCTGGTGCTCCTTCTGGTGGTGCTGGTGGCCTTGGCGACAAGCTAGGTAAAGGCAAGAACATTGGTAACGTCGGTAAGATTGAAGATGAAGTCAAGCTGAAAGACGAAGATATCAAGATGATGCGTGACGTTGCAGAACGTAAGTACATCATTGATTACCAAGTTCTAACACCTCAAGTTAGTGTCAATTACGAGTCTAAAAATAGCGCTACTGAACAAGATATCAATGATCTAGTTGGCAAGATTGAAGAAAAGATTGTCGGTTTGGTCGATAGCGACCTAGGAATTGCATAGGAGGTAGAAAGAAATGGCGATTGGTATTTTTGTAGAGTACAAAGGTCAGGTCACACAACTTCCTGTCAATCCAGAAGAACTGAAAACGAAGAATAGCGCCAATAACGAGTCAACAACGAGTATTGCGCTAGGAGAAATAACCCAGATGAGTTTTCCTAAACTCTCTGAGGTTACTTTTACTTCATTCTTCCCCAGAGACACTTTCCGCTCTTATGTCCTGAATAAATCAGGAACGCCTGAAACCTATGTTCGACTCCTAAAGAAAATCATGGACGGGAAAGAACCTTGTCGCTTGATTATCTCTGGCGTGGGTATCAATATGCTTGCGACAGTTGAGAGTTTTGAACAACAAAGAAAAGCTGGTATTCATGAGGATGTTTACTACGACATCACTTTTAAAGAGTACAAGATGGCCAAGGCTAGGTTTGTAAAAATCGAGAAGAAGGTATCAGAAGAGAAGAAAGCTAGTCAGCCTCAGAAAGAGCAAGCTCCCTCAACTAAGAAAGAAGTGACTATTGGTGCAAAGGTGCTCGTCAATGGGCAGTTGCATAGAGATAGCTACGGAGAAGGGCCTGGTCAAACCGAGTCAAACGCAACTAGACTTGTCAATTATATCAATATGAAAGGGTCGCATCCTTATCACGTTACTATGCTGGATGGCGGTTGGCGTGGTTGGGTTACTGCTGATTCGGTGCAAGTCCTATGATGGAATTTCTGATTCAAGATGTGAATGACGGTAAAGTCTTTGATATCACTGAGTTGGTCGGAGGTGTCAAATGGGAAACCAGCATTGATTTTCAGCCGGGGAAACTTGAGTTTGATATGATTATAGACTCGCAGGTTGCTTGTAACTTTGGGGATGTTATTCGCTTCAAGGTGGATGATAAGGGCATTTTTTACGGCAAAGTTTTCAAGAAAAAGCGGAAATCAGCTAAGAAATGGTCGGTTACCGCTTATGACAGAATGAGGTATCTGAAAAACACTGACACAATAGTGTTTGAAGCCTCTAAGAGTCATGAAATCTTTAGTAAGATTTGCGAAATATCAGAACTTGAGTACAAAGTTGTTGATGAAGGTAACTGGACGTGTCCTGAGAAAATCGAGGATAAAAAAACTTATTTTGCGATGATCCAAAACGCCTTGGACTTGACATTGATTCATGGTGGAATGTGGTACATCATCAGGGATAACTTTGGTACAGTCGAGCATATAGCCTTAAATTCGCTGATTACTGACTTAGTAATTGGAGATGATAGCGTGGCTAAAGACTTTGACTATGAAGGCTCTATCGATGATAGTTTCAACTATGTGAAGCTGACTAAAGACAACAAGCAGAGTAAGAAGCGTGAAGTTTACGTCGTGAAAGATTCTAAAAATGTTGCTCTTTGGGGAAAATTGCAGTACCACGAAAAAGTGGATGAAAAGATGAATGAGAGTCAGATTCAACAGAAGGCTGAACTCTTATTGAAAGCTAAGAATCATCCTAAAAAGACTTTTAAAGTTCCTTGTTTAGGACATCTTGGAATCAGTGCAGGCAACAGTGTTGTGCTGGATTTTGCTGATTTAGAGTCTGAAGGGATTAAGAAGAACAGTCTTGGCATCATCTCTAAATGTACCCACAAGTGGGATAAGGTGCATACAATGGATTTAGAATTGAGGACGCTGGAATAATGGCAGGAGAGTTATTAGCACGCCTTTTGGCGCAAGGAGTAGATGATGGGACAGACAGGACAGATATTGTTTTTGGCTCTGTCACATCTGTTTCTCCTTTAACAATCAAGGTTAATAATAAACTTGAAATCCCTGAGTCCTTTTTAGTTCTAAGTCCGATGGTTAAAGAACTACGTACTGGAGATACTGAAGGGGACAACAAGAGATGGATTGTTTTTCGTGATCTTGAAGCAGGAGACAAAGTCTTAATGATTAAAGCCCAGAACGGGCAATTATACTACGTTTTACAAAGGATGGAGTGAAGATGGTAGATATACGAAACATTGAAGAAGTTGTTTTGCCATCCTACACTTATCAAGTGAAAAATGGCAGAATACACGGATATATAGATGGATTAGAGGCCATGAGGCAAGCAGTTGAAAAGATTTTGCTTACAGAACGGTTTGAGTGGGTCATCTACTCTTCAAACTACGGAGTAGAATTGGAGCGCTTGATAGGAAAGCCTTATGATTTTGTAAAAGCTGACCTTGAGAGGACAATTTCTCAAGCCTTGTTAGTTGATACAAGAATTAAAAGTGTCCAAAATTTCTTCATCGAGCAACAAACCAAGGACAGTTTGCTTTGTATCTTTGAAGTCCATACTATATCCGGTTTATTTAAAGTTGAAAAGGAGGTGACGCTGATTAATGATAGGTGATTTCTTAGAAAAATACACGTTTGATTATCTGATGAATGACGCTCTTTCTCGTGTCAATGAAAATATTGATACACGGGAAGGTTCTATCATCTATGACGCATTGGCGCCTGCTTGTTACGAGTTAGCTGGTTTTTATTTACAGTTGAAAAATCTACTGTTGGATACATTTCCACAGACTGCTATTGGCCAATATCTAGACTACAAGGTGGAAGAGTTCGGTCTACATCGTTATCCGTCAAAAAAAGCGGTACGCTTTGCGGAGTTTAAAAATGAGAGAAAAGAAGGCGTACAAATCGCTTTGGGTTCTCGTTTTGCGACAATTGACGATGCTGCACTCATCTACAAGGTTGTTCGTGCAACAGATGTAGTAGGTAAGTATGAAGTAGAGTGTGAGACGACTGGTGTTGTCGGAAACCGATACTACGGCAATATCTTACCCTTAGAGAACTACAGAAACCTCGCTACGGCTGTCTTGGGGGAAATCGTTACATCTGGTCAAGATGAAGAAACTGACGATGAATTGCGGAAGCGTTTCTTGATTTACGTCAATGAGAAGCCGTTTGGAGGTAACTTCATCGAGTACGTTCAGCGTGTCCGTGAAATTGACGGTGTTGGCGCAGTTCAGGTCTATCCAGTTTGGAATGGCTCAGGAACGGTTAAAGTGGTTGTATTAGACAATGACTTGAACTTAGCATCTGCTGAGACAATCAAGAGAGTACAAAACATCCTTGACCCATTAGAACAGACAGGAAAAGGAGTCGGACTTGCTCCTATCAATCATCGTGTGACAGTTACAACTGCGACACGATTCCCGATTGATATTGAGTTTAAACTTGAGTTGATGACAGGATATCAGCTAAATCAAGTAAAAGAACTGGTAGACAAGGCTCTAGACCAGTATTTCTTGGACTTGAGAAAGAACTGGGCGCAATACTCAGATGTCAACACCTACAGCATGAAAATCTATCGCTCGCAGTTAATGGCCAAGTTACTGACCATTACAGGTATCGCAAACGTTGATAAGATGAAATTGAATAACCGCGAAGCTGATTTAGCACTTGTTTTTACAGGACAATTACAACAATTGCCGTATAAAGGAACAGTGAGGACGGTTTAATGGTGAAAGAAGTAAACTTATCTGAATACGTTCCCGATTATTACGAGGGCGTCAAGGATATGAAAGAACTGGTTCGGGTTGAAAATGCTCTGTTTAAAGACGGTACTATCTCGTTAGAGCAGTTCATCAAGAATCAGTTCATTATGCTCTGTGATGTCCCTACCTTAACGAAATTTGAAGAAGTCTACGGTATTGTTGCTCATGCTGACGATACGTTGGAGTGGAGAAGAGAGCGTGTCTTGTTGCGGATCAATATGAGGCCACCATTTTCATGGTGGTTTTTAATTCGCAAATTAGACGACCTTTTCGGAAAAGGAAAGTACAAGGCTTCAGTAGATTTCGCTAATCAGGTTTTACTGATTGAGTCCGGCGCAGAAACGAGCGGACTTTTTAGAGAATCGGTTATCTTTGTCAATGCAATCAAGCCAGCAAATATGGGGTATACACATATCCCGACAGTAACAGAACGAGTCAAGCTGAAAGAACGGTTATTCAAGACTTCGGTAGATTTCGCTAGAGCAGGTTATGCAGTTGTAGGAGTGACACCTTTTGAATACGAAGGGCCACAAGAGGAGGTTTTATTCAATGATTAAAGAAACGTTACTAAATACAGTTACAGAAACCGTACTAGCTAAAATCAACAAAGCAAGATTGAATGACAATCAGATTGTGACGATACAGAAGCAACGAGAGCAGCATTTTGTCCTTATTGATTTCTTGGTACCAGACTCAATAAAAGAAATCAATAAGATTGAGTTGTTAGATGATTCAAATGCGCCTCAGTCTGTTATTGATGTATACGTTCCGATTGAAACAACGACACGATTCAAATATAGACTGGAGGTGCTAACAGATGGCTAAAATTTGGAGGTCAAGAGATATCATCGGCGCTGAAGATGCGCAACGGTGGGAAAACAAAGCCGACTTAAGTCACAGGCATAAGGTTGCAGACATAGACGGTCTGCCTGAAAAGATTGACGAGTTCACCAGAAGCAAGGCTGAAAAAGTTGACCTATCTGCTCACATCAACAACCGCAACAACCCACACAATGTAACCAAGGCGCAGGTAGGCTTGGGGAATGTGGACAATGTAAAGCAAGCCGGTTACATAGATCATGAAGCTACTAAAAGAGAAGTCGCCGAGCAAGAACAACGATTGTCATTGCTAGAAGAAATGGTATTACAGAATCGATTCTATGTACCAATCAAAGCGGAAGATAATGATGATGTATTGTTAGGAGACGAAAACAACAATCTAGTCGTAGCTGATTGGAAATACCAAATAGTAGAAAGGGAGGAATAGATGAATGGTAATTATGAGTAACCAAGTTAGAAAAGCTACTGATTTGCCAACGTTATCCAACGTATCGGACGGAGATGTGGTGCTAATTCATAGTGGAGCAGGATTAAAGAAAGTTCCTGTGTCCACTTTGAAACGAACATTTACAACACCGCAAACAGCTATATCAGTAGCTACATCAAACTCAAACGGTATCGTCAGACCGGATAATCAGACGACAGAAGTGTCAAATGGTGTGATGAAAGCAAAGACTGCAACTAGTGGACAGGCTGGTGTGGTGCGACCGGATAACTCAACGATTACAGTCGATAGTTCGGGTGTTTTGCGAGTAAACAGGTCGGCGCTTGGAATTCCAAGTACACCGTCCGAAGTAGTTGCAAATAAGCTGATTAACCAAAACGGAAACCAGCAAATGAAGTATTGGTATGGATCTAAATATCAATATGATGCACTCTCAACCAAAGACCCCAATACAATCTATGATGTGTATGAGTAGGTGATGCTATGGCTACAAGAGAAGGAATTTATGTCGGAGGACATGAAATAGTTCAACGTTACGTTGGAAGCAGATTAGTATGGGAAAAATTCAATCTAATTCTCATAGGGAGCGGAAACTTTAATTTTACAGCAGAGAGAGATGATAAAGTTGTTATCAATTTAGATAATGCAAACGGTATTTATTCATTGGAAGATTTGAATAGATATAAAGAGGCTACAGCGGTAAAAAGGGGTGGTAAAACCTTTAGAATAAATTCAGTGCAATTGACGACAAGGACAGGATCATTTAATGAATTTTATGGTTCTTTTTCAATGCGTTTTAGAAGTAGAACTGATAGAGATACGTTCTTACATTTAGGAACTAACACTTCATTTTATAAAAGCAAGAGGTAATCAAACATGGAATTTGTATTAGTAAATAAATTTTTTAGAGTTGGCAAGACGGAAGTCTCTATTCAATGTGACAAGCCGTTTACTTTCTTCACTCGTGAGTTAGAGGGTGACCGCTTGGGTGATACAGACGAAACGCTCATTGAAGCAGTCAAAGAGATTCTACGAACCGAATTAGACCCAACAAGTGCCATTGTCAAAAACCAAGAACAATTGGCTAAAACGACTGCAGCACTTGAACAAGCGAATCAGCTTATGGAAGGTATGCAGAAGGTCAGCTTGCATAATACTGACGATATCGAAGAAATCTTTGAACGCTTGGAAGTACTCGAGAAACACAACGGTATTGATCATGAGCATGAGGACAAAGCAGAGGGGCATGAGGAAGCACCTCACGTTGCCGAGCCAGAAACCCATCCTGCTGAACCTGCTCCAGTAACTCCACCGGTTCAACCAGAACCCCAACCAGCCACAGAAGTAGCCACAAACGGAGTACCGAACGTGGTCGTATCTGAACCAGCACCAGCTCCAGCGCAACCAGTGGCAGAAGCGCCTATCCAACCTGCACCAGCAGTAGAACAACCAACAGAAAGCGAGACAGAACATGAAATTCCTACACCGACAAGCGAAGCGAGCACTAGTTAAGACAATGGAGGTAGCAACAATGAGTAAGATTACATTAGAACAAGCTAAAATCGACATGTACATTAACCTGCTGAAACGTGGAGCGATTGACTTTTTATTTGTCAACAAACGCTTCCGAGACCGTGTGCGTAAAGAATTGGAACGCCTTGGGTTGAGCAATTTAGCGAACTAGAGAGGTGTTTATGGATGTCTTTGAGAAAATAGAACACTTTTTCACTAGCGTAATGCCAGTGCTAACTCCAACAATCATTGCTTGGATAAGCTACCGGTTGCCGAAAAAAACCAAAGAAGAAACAGATAAAATCGTCTCGGAACTAACCGATGTCAAGAAACAAATTGAAGATGTCCAGACTACCGCTAAAGATAGCAATTCCAAAATCGACGAAGTGCAAGAAAAATTAAAAATTCACGATGAGGCGCATCTAAATACCATGAAGTTGCGCCTTGGCCGTGATATGCGAAGGGCTATTAATAGAGGATATACCTCTAGAGAAGAATTCTCACTAGTGGAAAGCATGCATAAAAGCTATAAAACTCTAGGAGGTAACGGCTACATAGATCGTTTATTCAGCGATTTTGAAAAATTGGATATTACAAAAGAAATCTTAATTGATGATTAGATAGAAAGAGGTTCAGAATGGGTTGTAACAAACGTAGAGTTAATACAACCAATTTGGCTCGAATTGATGGTGGCGACCTTATTAAACAAGGGGATTTGTCTTCTACTTTTGGATTCGAATTGTTAGACGAGAATTACCGTGTTATGACCTCGTTTGAGGGTCAAGATGCGGTTGTTACTCTAACAAAGGGACAACGCAGATGGAAGACAACTGCTCCCGTCACTAGCCATTCTGTCAATTTTAATTTAGATAGTATTCTACCAAGCGGAAAATACCGAGTGGAAATCTCGGTTGGAGGGTATATCTTCCCAAGCGATAGAGATACTTATATTGAAATTGAAGACTCAGATAAAGAATTGGTTACGGAAGATGTCTATACTTTGAAGGAACTAGACATCGAGAAAGAAGTAAAAAAACAGCTTGCAGAAAGGCCTGCAAGCGAAGGTGGAGTATGTCCGGAATTTCCCGATCTACTCTTCTTTTATAATATTGGAAAGGTATGAAAACAATGGACACAACAAAATTAACAGCATTCGCACAAGCAGTCGGATCAGATATCAAGGAAGTGAAGCAAAGCGTCAGCACTAAAGTAGAAACTTCAGCAATGACGCAAGCTATCTCACAGGCAGTTACTCAAGCTAAATCCGAGGTTAAAGCTGAAATCTTGGGTGAGGGAACGCCTGAAAATCTGGATACGCTGAAAGAAATTGCTGAAAAAATCACGAGCATGGGGCAAGACGAAAACGGCGCACTTTTGGGCAAAGTAACAGAAGTTAGCGGACGTGTAGACCAGATTGCCAATGTTGACTTGGTCGCAATCTACAACGCAGCGAAAGCGTGATAGACATGAGCAATTTAGAGGAATTTGCCCAAGCGGTCGGTCGTGACGTCAAGGCGCTGAGCCAAAAGCCTGAGCCAAGGCTGACACTGACAGGAATTACCCTTGGCATCGTTGGAGGCAATCATGTCACCCTACCGTTACCAGACAATGTAGGGCAAGAAATCCGTGGTACTGGCTCACCAGAAGGGCGTATAAGTGCAGAAATAGGAGCGACTTACATCGACACAGCTAAAACTAACGGAGCTTTAAAATGGATTAAGACTACTGATGATGGAAATCAAGGTTGGAAAGTCATTCATGGTGACACTGGTTGGGTGTTAGGTTGGCAGAAGGATAGAGGTGATAATAAAAACCGAATGTATTTCAGACGTAAAAATGATGTTGTGCATGTTAAATTCGAACCTAAAATTAGTGATAGTGTTACGACTCCTGAAGTTAATTTAATATTAGATAATGGAGGTGTTAGTTGGGCGGATACCCTATCTATTCAAGGTTTCCAACCTGTTGATGATATACTTCAGACTATATTTAAAAAAACTATAGATGTTTATAGTGAAGTATATGCAGCTGAAAATTCAGAAGATGTACAAGGAACGGGAGCTGTGATTCTTCGCTTCTTGTATAATAGTGATAATTTAAAAACTGGATTGGAGTTACTGATTGCAACTAGTAGCTTAGGTGCAGCAGACAATCACGTCAACCCATTCTCTTATTTAACAGAAGATGAGTGGCCAACAACATTACCAACTATAGGAGGATAAAAATATGATTAACTGGAAACTACGATTACAAAATAAATACTTTTGGCTGACTGCCATTCCAGCCTTCTTGCTTGTCTTGCAAGCAAGTGTAGCAGTCTTTGGATACCATCTGGATTTAGGTGATATCGGCAACAAGCTGATTCTGCTTGTTAATGCGGTATTCGTGTTCTTGACTGCTATCGGTTTGGTCAATGACCCAACCACAAGCGGAATCACAGACAGTGCACGAGCGTTAGAATACAAGAAACCAAGTGAGGAATAGGTATGGATATCGATACAAGCAGACTACGTACAGACTTGCCGATTGTTGGGTTTGAGCCTTTCCGTCAAGTACACGCTCACTCAACAGGCAACCGAAACTCAACTGCTCAAAATGAGGCGGACTACCACTATAGAAAGGACCCTGGACTTGGGTTCTTTTCTCATGTCGTTGGGAATGGTCGTGTCATGCAGGTAGGTCCTGTAAACAAGGGAATGTGGGACGTTGGGGGCGGTTGGAATGCTGAGACCTATGCAGCAGTTGAATTGATTGAAAGCCATTCAACTAAAGAAGAGTTCATGACGGACTACCGTCTGTATATCGAATTGCTTCGAAATCTAGCTGATGAAGCAGGTTTGCCGAAAACTCTTGATACAGACGACTTGGCAGGTATCAAAACGCATGAATACTGTACCAATAACCAGCCGGATAACAGTAGCGACCACGTTGACCCGTATCCTTATCTTGCGAAATGGGGCGTTAGCCGTGAACAGTTTAAGCGAGATATTGAGAACGGCCTAGGCGCTGAAACAGGCTGGCAGAAGAATGACACAGGCTATTGGTATGTACACTCAGGCGGCTCTTATCCAAAAGACAAGTTTGAGAAGATTGACGGCACCTGGTACTACTTCGACGGTTCAGGCTACATGCTTGCAGACCGCTGGAAGAAGCACACAGACGGCAACTGGTACTGGTTTGACCAATCAGGCGAGATGGCCACAGGCTGGAAGAAAATCGCTGAGAAGTGGTACTATTTCGACGTAGAAGGTGCCATGAAGACGGGCTGGGTCAAATACAAGGACACATGGTACTACCTAGACGGTAAAGAAGGTGCCATGGTATCTAACGCCTTTATCCAATCAGCAGACGGCACAGGCTGGTACTACATTAAACAAGACGGAACAATGGCAGATAAGCCAGAGTTCACAGTAGAGCCAGAAGGCTTGATTACTACGAAATAATCTTAAAAATAAATAGAAAGGAAATTTTCTAAAATGTTCTTTTTACCGCAGGCTCAGGCTTGCGGTTTTTTTGTTTGACAAAATTCAAAAAATGTGCAAAAATAAGTAGAATTGAAAACAGGAAAAATCTACCTCCTTTCGATTCGCCCAGCCTTTTCTTGAGGCAATGAGGGGGCGGAGAGACGCGCTCGTCAACAGAAGTATCTCATTGGAAATGTTGCTCACTTTTTAGTGAGCTTTTTATCTAAGGAATAGGAATGAAAAGTAAGAAGTTAAAATTAGGTCAAATTGATTTAGAAATGTGCAAGGATTACGACCTTATTCAAGCGATGGACTATGACTTTAAGACGAAGGAAGTAATGAATAAAGGAAGGGGATTTGCGGTAACTGTTGTCAAAATACAGGGGCTAACATTCTTGATTCCATTTAGAAGTTACATTCCTAAAAAGTATCAGTTGAAGTATAAGCTTAGAAATTCGGCAAAAGAAGGATATGTTGAAGGATTAGATATTGGTAAAACATTGATTTTAGAAGATGAAAGTTATTTACTGAATACGACTTTCCGCCTTCGGAAAATCGAAGATTATTATAAAGTAATGGACAATGATAGAGCTATTATTAATAAGTTGGTAAAAGCTATTATAGACTATAATCACGCTTTGGAAATAGATGATAGAAACAAACTTGAAGATCCTAAACGTTTTAAATTCTCAACATTTCAGAATTATTCTACTAGATTAAAAGTAATTACAGAAAAAGACTATTTAGAATAGCTGATGTTTCCGCAGGTCGTTTGGCTTGCGGTTTTTTTATTTGTCTGAAATTGACTTGTTGATATCAACAAATAGCTTTATAAAGCGCTTGGTTGCCAATTTTGTTAACGTCAACAAAATCGCTCTGAAAGTACTTTCTAAAATAAAAAAAGATTAAATTTCTTTGTGTTTTTGTTGACATACGTCAACAAAAGGTGTATAATTAAGACATAAAGATAAGGAAAGAGGAAATCAAAAATGAAAAAAGTAGCTTACGACAAATCAGGAGTCATGAAAGAAGCTTGGAACTTGTTTAACAATGATGACATCACTCTTGCAGATTTTGAACATCTTGGATGGATGGAATGGAAAAGCGAAAAAACATTTGCTCTTTGCTTAAAAGAAGCTTGGGGCCGTGAAAAAGAAGTTGTTGAACGTGTTAACCAAAAATACGCTGAAGCTGAAACATCTGAAGAAGTGAAAGCTTGGGATTGGGCTTGCAAAAAAGTGGGTGTTGCATTCGAAATGGACGCTTACACAAAAATGACAAATGTTGAAAACATGGAAAAAGAAGCTTGGCCAGGAACTAGTGTATGGTCACTAGCTATGCGTGCAGTAAAACTTCATATGGAACTTTTCGGGCAAAAAGCCTAAAATTTTTAACCCATCTGTTGACATAAGTCAACAATAATGCTATAATATAATCAAGATGAAGAAAGAAGGAAAAACAAAATGAACACATATAAAGAACAACTTCAAGAACTTCAACAATTTGCATTTGATATCATCAAAGAATATCCAATTGACAAAGAAGCAGCGAACGTACTAGCTGAACTTGCTAATGCAAATAATCAAGATCGTATCAAATTTTTCGAGTTGAACAAGGACGAAGATACAAGAAAAGTATTTCACGCTTTGGCATCAAGCGGTTCAGTTGCTCAATGGCTTGAAGATTATGCTTTAGTAGCATACATCAACGATTAAGAGGTAACTAGATGAAAATCGACACGAAGAAGGTAGAGATGGTCTTGATGGACGAGACCATCCCTGCCAATCTCTTTGAAAAAGAGTTAGGCATTTCACGTTCAGCAGTCACTAGATTGCGAAAAGGAGAGCGCGAGTTTAAAAATTTCACAATCGATACTGCTGAAAAAATTCAAAGATGGATTGACAAGAAATGAAGCTTGATTTGACAGGGAATAAATACGGTCGTCTGACCGTCCTTGGCGACGACGGAACAAGAACAAAAAGTAGCAAGGTGTTGTGGCATTGTCTTTGTGAATGTAGCAATACAACCTATGTACGTGCTGACCATTTAAAAAATGGCTCAGTTGTCTCTTGTGGTTGTATGAGCGAAGAGAAAAAGCATGAACGCTTTAAGGATTTAACGAATACTGAAACGGATAATTTTAAAGTAATTGATAGAGCACACTCAAAAAATCAACGTGTCTACTGGAATTGCATTTGCAAGCATTGCGGGAATCACATCGAGTTGCAAAGCAATCAGATAGAGCGATATTCAAGCTGTGGTTGCAAGCAAAATCGCAGTACAAAAGAGCGAATGGCTGAGATATCTGATCCGAAATCACTAAGAACCAACAAGCCTACTGCCAAAAGCACAACAGGCGTTCGAGGGGTATATTACAACAAGCGTAAAAATAGATACGTTGTATATATCAACGTTGATAAAAAAACAAAATATTTAGGTAGTAGCGTCTATCTGGAAGAAGCTACGAAAATGCGCCGTGAAGCAGAAATCGAATATGGATATAAACAGGAACCGTGACAATCATCACGGTTTTCTATTTTGCAAAAACACGCATTTTGAACGATTAGAAAGCAAAATCACAATCCTATTGTTCAAAAAAGCGTTTTCTTGAAGAATAGGAAGGGGAATCGTGGTGTATTATTGTCAAAAACGCCATTTTGTTAACAATGCCTTCCCTTTCTTTTTTGATTATTGTCAAAAACGGTGTTTTGTTAAAATTAATATTTTTGATGAAGATTTTTTGAAATATAAATAGAAAATTGTGGTATAATGCAAGTAGATTTCAATACAGGGTTGAGCCGTGATTTTAGCCAATTTTGAAAAAGAGAGTTACAAAAGGAGTCACAAAAACTGCTATAATTTGATTTAATAGGTTTTTTAAGACTCCCACCGGCTCCATTATTCCTTTGCATTCTTTTGCATTCCTTGGTAAAACGTTGTTAAATCAACGTTTTTTGTTTTTTTCTTTGGTATTCTTTTGCAAAAAAAGAATACAACATTTTGTTGTATCCTAAATATTAAATCAAGTCCTGAATTTTCTTAAGTTTTTATCATATTTTCTGTTATAATTAAGGTTCCTTAAGAAAAATAATGAAAAACTAAATGTTTTTCATATAGTTTTCATTTTTGTGTTATAATTAAGGTGCCTTAAGAAAAATATTAAGGTGCCTTAAGAAAAATAATGAAAAAACTAAATGTTTTTCATATAGTTTTCATTGTTTTAATAGTTTAAAGTCAATCTTATTTTTCTCTAATAGAAAATAATGAAAAAGTAGGTTTAGAAAGAGGTAAGTATCTATGTCTTCTCATAAAAAAGTGTCACTCTCTGAGATTAATCAATCTATCGATACTCCAAATAACAATCATTTCTGGCAAAATTTAAATGCCTTTTTAGGTCCGGGTGCTCTTGTCGCAGTTGGTTATATGGATCCAGGAAACTGGATTACCAGTGTAGTCGGTGGTGCTTCCTATAAGTATAGTCTCTTGTTTGTTATCTTGATTTCATCTCTCATTGCCATGCAACTTCAGCAGATGGCAGGAAAGCTTGGTATTGTAACCCAGATGGACCTGGCTCAAGCAACGGCTCATCATTCACCTAAATGGCTTCGTTATAGTCTATGGGTGATTTTAGAATTAGCCTTGATGGCGACAGATCTGGCAGAAGTTCTAGGTTCAGCGATTGCTCTCAATCTTCTCTTTAAGATTCCGATTATGATAGCAATTCTCTTGACCGTGTTGGATGTTTTTCTCTTATTGCTTCTGATGAAATTTGGCTTTAAGAAGATTGAAGCTATTGTGACAACACTGATTTTAACCATTCTAGCAATTTTTACCTATCTGGTAGCTTTGTCACATCCAAGCTTCCAAGGAATCGTTGAGGGTTATCTACCGAATGCAACCTTATTTGAAAGTCCCTTGCCAGGGCATGAAAGTCAATTAACCTTGGCACTAGGGATCGTGGGAGCAACGGTTATGCCCCATAACCTCTATTTGCATTCTTCCTTGTCACAAACTCGGAAAATCAATCACAAGGACAAGAATGATGTTCGAAAAGCCGTGCGCTTTATGACCTGGGATTCAAATCTCCAATTATCCTTGGCCTTTGTGGTTAACTCCCTTCTATTAATTCTCGGGGCGGCTCTCTTTTTCGGCCATGCATCTGAGATTTCTGCCTTCTCTCAAATGTATAATGCCTTGCAGGATTCTACTATTGCAGGAGCTATAGCTAGCTCGACCTTATCAACCTTGTTTGCCTTGGCTTTATTAGCCAGTGGTCAAAATTCGACAATTACGGGTACCTTGACTGGACAAATCGTTATGGAAGGTTTCTTGCATATGAGATTACCTCAATGGTTCATTCGTTTGGCAACTCGTCTCTTTGCCTTGTTGCCTGTCATGATTGTAGCGGTTCTGTTTGGTCATCAGGAAAAAACATTAGATCAGTTATTGGTTTATTCACAAGTCTTTCTTTCGATTGCTCTTCCATTTTCAATCTTCCCACTGATTTATCTAACTTCTAAGAAATCACTGATGGGAGAATTTACCAATGCCAAATGGAATACCATCCTTGGCTATATCGTTTCCATTATCTTAACAATTCTCAATGTGAAATTGTTATTTGATATTTTCTAAGAAATTCACCCGAGTTATAAAACAAGCATATAAGAAAAAAGATACCCAAGATTTCTTGGGTATCTTTTTTAAAATAAACGGAAGACATGGGATTCGAACCCACGCACGCTGTTACACGCCTACCGCGTTTCCAACACGGCCTCTTAAGCCTCTTGAGTAATCTTCCAATACTTACTCAAATAGTCTACCATAAAGGCCCTTATCTTGCAATAAAAATTCTAGAAATAAGGAAAATGATAGATTTTGAAAGAAAATGATAAAAAATGCTTGACTTTTAAATAAAGTGTGATAGAATGAATAGTGTAAACGATAACAGGAGGTGATTCGGTGTTAAAAACAGAGCGGAAGCAACTGATTTTAGAGGAGTTAAATCAACATCATGTAGTTTCTCTAGAAAAATTAGTTAGTTTGCTAGAGACCTCAGAATCAACGGTTCGAAGAGACTTGGATGAGTTGGAAGCGGAAAACAAGCTTCGTCGTGTGCATGGTGGAGCAGAATTGCCCCATTCCTTGCAGGAAGAAGAAACCATTCAAGAAAAATCTGTCAAAAACCTTCAAGAGAAGAAGTTGTTGGCTCAGAAAGCAGCCTCTCTCATCAAGGAACAAGATGTCATCTTTATCGATGCTGGAACAACAACTGCTTTTTTGATTCATGAATTGGTCAATAAGAATATTACTGTAGTGACCAACTCGATTCACCATGCTGCTCAGTTGGTTGAAAAGCAGATTCCGACTGTCATGGTTGGAGGAAGTGTCAAGATGGCGACAGATGCTAGCATCGGGGGCGTTGCTCTTAACCAGATTAACCAATTGCACTTTGACCGTGCCTTTATCGGGATGAATGGTGTGGACGATGGCTATTATACGACTCCTGATATGGAGGAGGGGGCTGTGAAGCGTGCTATTTTAGAGAATGCCAAACAGACTTATGTCTTGGTGGATTCGTCTAAAATTGGACAAACTTGCTTTGCCAAGGTAGCACCACTCAAACGAGCTATTGTTATCACAAGTCAAGGGCATGATCTCTTGCAGGCTATTAAGGAGAAAACGGAGGTAATAGAAGTATGATTTATACAGTCACACTCAATCCATCCATTGATTATATCGTGCGTTTGGACCAAGTCCAAGTCGGTAGTGTCAATCGTATGGACAGTGATGATAAGTTTGCTGGTGGGAAAGGAATCAATGTCAGTCGTGTCTTGAAACGCTTGGATATATCAAATACAGCGACGGGATTTATTGGTGGCTTTACTGGTAAATTTATCACAGATACTTTGGCTGATGAAGCAATCGAGACACGATTTGTCCAAGTGGCAGAAGATACTCGTATCAATGTCAAGATTAAAGCGGACCAAGAAACAGAAATCAACGGGACTGGTCCAAATGTGGAACCAGCCCAGTTAGAAGAATTGAAAGCTATTCTTTCAAGTTTAACAGCAGAAGATACAGTT
Organism: uncultured Streptococcus sp.; assembly: GCA_963525985.1. Taxonomy (GTDB): domain Bacteria; phylum Bacillota; class Bacilli; order Lactobacillales; family Streptococcaceae; genus Streptococcus. The sequence continues at coordinate 57,964 of CAURMD010000001.1, forward strand.
GTTTTTGCTGGTTCAAGTGCTAAGAATCTAGGCAATGTCATCTACAAGGATTTGATTGCCTTGACACGCAAGACTGGTGCGCAAGTCGTTTGTGATTTTGAAGGACAGACCTTGATTGATAGTTTGGACTACCAGCCACTTTTGGTCAAACCAAACAATCATGAACTTGGAGCGATTTTTGGAGTGAAACTCGAAAGTTTAGATGAAATTGAGAAATACGCTCGTGAGTTACTGGCTAAAGGTGCTCAAAACGTCATTATTTCTATGGCTGGTGACGGTGCTCTTCTTGTCACATCTGAGGGAGCTTACTTCGCTAAACCAATCAAAGGAACAGTCAAAAATTCTGTCGGAGCTGGCGATTCTATGGTCGCTGGATTCACAGGTGAATTTGTCAAATCAAAAGACGCAGTAGAAGCCTTCAAATGGGGAGTAGCTTGCGGAACGGCAACCACCTTCTCAGATGATTTGGCAACGGCGGAATTTATTAAAGAAACATATGAAAAAGTTGAGGTAGAAAAACGATGAAAATTCAAGACCTATTGAGAAAAGATGTCATGTTGCTCGATTTGCAAGCAACTGAAAAAACTGCTGTCATCGAAGAGATGATTAAAAGCTTGGTAGACCACGGTTATGTGACAGATTTTGAAACCTTTAAAGAAGGAATTTTGGCGCGTGAAGCTCTGACTTCTACTGGTTTAGGAGACGGTATAGCAATGCCTCACAGCAAAAATGCTGCTGTCAAAGAAGCGACTGTTCTCTTTGCTAAGTCAAACAAGGGTGTTAATTACGAAAGTTTAGATGGGCAACCAACCGACCTCTTCTTTATGATTGCGGCTCCAGAAGGTGCCAATGACACTCACTTGGCAGCCTTGGCAGAATTGTCTCAATACTTGATGAAAGACGGTTTTGCTGACAAACTTCGTCAAGCAACATCAGCTGACCAAGTTATCGAACTTTTTAACCAAGCTTCAGAAAAAGCTGAGGAGCCTGTTCAAACACCTGCTAATGATTCTGGTGACTTTATCGTGGCTGTTACAGCTTGTACGACAGGTATTGCCCACACTTACATGGCCCAAGAAGCCCTTCAAAAAGTGGCTGCTGAAATGGGTGTTGGAATTAAGGTCGAAACCAACGGTGCTAGCGGTGTTGGAAACCAACTCACTGCTGAGGACATCCGAAAGGCTAAAGCTGTTATCATCGCAGCAGACAAGGCAGTTGAAATGGATCGTTTCGATGGCAAACCATTGATCAATCGTCCGGTTGCTGACGGTATCCGTAAGACAGAAGAGTTGATCAACTTAGCTCTTTCTGGAGATACTGAAGTCTACCGTGCTGCTAATGGAACAAAAGCTGCAACAGCCTCTAACGAAAAACAAAGCCTTGGTGGTGCCTTCTACAAACACTTGATGAGTGGCGTATCCCAAATGTTGCCATTTGTTATCGGTGGTGGTATCATGATTGCCCTTGCCTTCTTGATTGATGGTGCTTTGGGTGTTCCAAATGAAAACCTTGGCAATCTTGGTTCTTACCATGAGCTAGCTTCTATGTTCATGAAAATTGGTGGTGCTGCCTTTGGTTTGATGCTTCCAGTCTTTGCAGGTTATGTTGCCTACTCTATCGCTGAAAAACCAGGTTTGGTAGCAGGTTTCGTGGCTGGTGCTATTGCCAAAGAAGGTTTTGCCTTTGGTAAAATTCCTTATGCCGCAGGTGGTGAAGCAACTTCAACTCTTGCAGGTGTCTCATCTGGTTTCCTAGGTGCCCTTGTTGGTGGATTTATCGCAGGTGCTTTAGTTCTTGCTATCAAGAAATATGTCAAAGTTCCTCGTTCACTTGAAGGTGCTAAATCAATTCTTCTTTTGCCACTTCTTGGAACAATCTTGACTGGATTTGTCATGCTAGCTGTGAATATCCCAATGGCAGCAATCAACACTGCTATGAATGACTTCCTAGGCGGTCTTGGAGGAGGTTCAGCTGTCCTTCTTGGTATCGTCCTTGGTGGAATGATGGCTGTTGATATGGGTGGACCAGTCAACAAAGCAGCCTATGTCTTTGGTACAGGTACGCTTGCGGCAACTGTTTCTTCAGGTGGTTCTGTGGCTATGGCAGCAGTTATGGCTGGAGGAATGGTGCCACCACTTGCCATCTTTGTCGCAACACTTCTTTTCAAAGATAAATTTACCAAAGAAGAACGTAACTCTGGTTTGACAAATATTATCATGGGCTTGTCATTCATCACTGAGGGAGCGATTCCATTTGGTGCCGCTGACCCAGCTCGTGCGATTCCAAGCTTCATCCTTGGTTCTGCAGTAGCAGGTGGCCTTGTTGGTCTTACTGGTATCAAACTCATGGCGCCACACGGAGGAATCTTCGTGATTGCCCTTACTTCAAATGCCTTCCTTTACCTCGTTTCTGTCTTGGTCGGAGCAATCGTAAGTGGTGTGGTCTATGGTTACCTACGCAAACCACAAGCATGAAACTTAGATAGAAAATGAAAAGATTGGACCGTTTGGTGCAGTCTTTTTCTCTTTCCGAAATGCCTGTGAAATATGGTATAATAGAAGAATGGCAAACAAGAATACAAGTAAAACAAGACGGAGACCGTCTAAAGCAGAACTCGAAAGAAAAGAAGCGATTCAACGAATGTTGATTTCGTTGGGAATCGCTATTTTATTGATTTTCGCAGCCTTCAAATTAGGGGCTGCAGGTATCACTCTTTACAATTTAATACGCTTGCTGGTGGGGAGCCTAGCTTATCTGGCAATATTTGGCATCCTACTCTATCTCTTCTTTTTCAAGTGGATACGAAAACAGGAAGGGCTCCTATCTGGCTTTTTCACCATATTTGCAGGCTTGCTCCTGATTTTTGAAGCCTACTTGGTTTGGAAATATGGTTTGGACAAGTCCGTTCTAAAAGGAACCATGGCTCAGGTTGTGACGGATTTGACTGGTTTTCGAACGACCAGTTTTGCTGGAGGAGGCTTGATTGGGGTCGCTCTTTATATTCCAACCGCCTTTCTCTTTTCAAATATCGGCACTTACTTTATTGGTTCTATCTTGATTTTAGTGGGTGCCCTCCTAGTCAGTCCTTGGTCTGTTTATGATATTGCTGAATTTTTCAGTAGAGGATTTGCCAAATGGCGAGAAGGGCATGAGCGTCGAAAAGAGGAACGCTTTGTCAAACAAGAAGAAAAAGCTCGCCAAAAGGCTGAGGAAGAGGCTAGATTAGAACAAGAAGAAGCTGAAAAAGCCTTACTCGATTTGCCTCCTGTTGATATGGAAACGGGTGAAATTCTGACAGAAGATGTTGTACTTGACGCTCCACCTTTTCCAGAAGAAGATTGGGTGGAACCAGAAATCATCCTGCCTCAACCAGAGCTTGAATTCCCTGAACAGGAAGATGGCTCTGATGATGAAGATGTACAGGTTGATTTTTCAGCCAAGGAAGCCCTTGAATATAAACTTCCAAGTTTACAACTCTTTGCCCCAGATAAACCCAAAGACCAGTCGAAAGAGAAGAAAATTGTTCGAGAAAACATCAAAATCCTAGAAGAAACCTTTGCTAGCTTTGGTATCAAGGTGACGGTTGAACGGGCTGAAATTGGGCCATCAGTGACTAAATATGAAGTTAAGCCAGCAGTTGGTGTAAGGGTCAACCGCATTTCCAATCTAGCAGATGACTTAGCACTGGCTCTGGCAGCCAAGGATGTTCGGATCGAAGCTCCAATCCCAGGGAAATCTCTCGTTGGAATCGAAGTGCCTAACTCCGAGATTGCCACTGTGTCTTTCCGTGAACTATGGGAACAATCTCAAACGAAAGCAGAAAATCTCTTGGAAATTCCTTTAGGAAAGGCTGTTAATGGCATAGCAAGAGCTTTTGACCTTTCTAAAATGCCCCACTTGCTCGTCGCAGGTTCGACGGGTTCAGGGAAGTCAGTAGCAGTTAACGGTATTATCGCTAGCATTCTCATGAAGGCAAGACCAGACCAAGTTAAATTTATGATGGTCGATCCCAAGATGGTTGAGTTGTCTGTTTACAATGATATTCCCCACCTCTTGATTCCAGTCGTGACCAATCCACGCAAAGCCAGCAAGGCCCTGCAAAAGGTTGTGGATGAGATGGAAAATCGATATGAACTCTTTGCCAAGGTGGGAGTTCGGAATATTGCAGGCTTTAATGCCAAGGTAGAAGAGTTCAATGCCCAGTCTGAGTACAAGCAGGTTCCGCTACCGCTCATTGTCGTAATTGTAGATGAGTTGGCTGACCTCATGATGGTGGCCAGCAAGGAAGTGGAAGATGCTATTATCCGTCTTGGGCAGAAGGCGCGTGCTGCTGGTATCCACATGATTCTTGCAACCCAGCGTCCATCGGTTGATGTTATCTCTGGTTTGATTAAGGCCAATGTTCCGTCTCGTGTGGCATTTGCGGTTTCATCAGGAACAGACTCCCGTACGATCTTGGATGAAAATGGAGCAGAAAAACTGCTTGGTCGAGGTGACATGCTCTTTAAACCGATTGATGAAAATCATCCAGTTCGTCTCCAAGGCTCCTTTATCTCGGATGATGATGTTGAACGCATCGTAAACTTCATCAAGGCTCAGGCTGATGCGGACTATGATGAGAGTTTTGATCCAGGTGAGATTTCTGAAAATGAAGGTGAATTTTCAGATGGTGAATCTGGTGGAGATCCGCTTTTTGAAGAAGCCAAAGCTTTAGTCATTGAGACCCAGAAAGCCAGCGCATCCATGATTCAGCGTCGTTTGTCAGTTGGATTTAACCGTGCGACCCGTCTCATGGAAGAGCTTGAGATGGCAGGTGTTATTGGTCCAGCTGAAGGTACGAAACCTCGAAAAGTTTTACAACAATAAAAAATAGCTTCTTTCCAAGTTTGGAAGGAGGCTATTTTAGTGATTATTGATTACTTTTATTTTCTGAAGTTGGAGTATTATTGGACTGTTTTTCATTATCAGCGGCAGGCTTACTTGGAGTAGGAGCAGGAGTAGAAGAGTCCTGATTTACTGTTTTCTGTTCTTCTTTTTTCTCTTCCTTGACGCTGGATTTTGGTGTTTCCTCTTGCTGTGTTTTTTCTTGACTAGTGTTAGTTTCCTTAGTTGGACTGGTGTTTTCCTTAGGGGATTCCTTTTGGATTTCTTTGACAATGGTTGTCGTCTGGGTTGTCGCAGGTTCTTTTTTAGTATTTTTGTTATTATCCAAGGCGTTCATGATAGTGATACTTGCGGTAATTAAGCCAAGGATACTACCGATAGTAGCGACGGTTTTTTGAAAGACTGTAAAGCCTTTTTTGATGTGTTCTGTTTTTGGTTTTGAAGTTCTACGATAATTAGACATACATTCTCTCCTTTAATTAAAATTTATTATACCTCATTTCTTTAAAAAAATCTTAAAAAAAGAGGAAATGCCCTTTCTTGTCGCAGGCTTCGTTTCATGATACAATAGAAGGAGTGATTTTAGAAAGCGTGAGAAAACATGATTTACTTTGATAATTCGGCGACGACCAAGCCCTATCCTGAAGCCCTTGAAACCTATATGCAGGTGGCGTCAAAAATTTTAGGGAACCCATCTAGTCTCCATCGTTTGGGAGACCAGGCAACACGAATCTTAGATGCTTCTCGTCAGCAAATTGCAGATTTAATCGGTAAGAAAAGTGATGAAATCTTCTTTACCTCTGGAGGAACAGAAGGGGATAACTGGGTCATCAAGGGTGTGGCCTTTGAAAAAGCCCAGTTTGGCAAGCACATCATCGTTTCGAACATTGAACATCCAGCAGTTAAGGAATCAGCCCTCTGGCTGAAAAGTCAAGGATTTGAAGTGGATTTTGCTCCAGTTAATGAAAAAGGATTTGTGGATGTTGAGGCGCTAGCAGATTTGATAAGACCTGATACGACCCTCGTTTCTGTCATGGCTGTGAACAATGAAATCGGTTCTATCCAACCTATTGAGGCTATTTCAGAACTATTAGCAGACAAGCCAACTATTTCCTTCCACGTGGATGCGGTTCAGGCGCTTGCCAAGATTCCGACTGAAAAGTATCTGATAGAACGAGTGGATTTCGCGACCTTCTCTAGTCACAAGTTCCACGGAGTTCGTGGTGTTGGTTTTGTCTATATCAAGTCTGGCAAGAAGATCACGCCTCTTTTAACAGGTGGAGGTCAGGAACGTGATTACCGTTCGACAACTGAAAATGTGGCAGGGATTGCAGCGACAGCCAAGGCTCTCCGTTTATCTATGGAAAAGCTAGATATCTTTACGAGCAAGACTGGGCAGATGAAGGCAGTGATTCGTCAAGCCCTTCTGGATTATCCAGATATTTTTGTCTTCTCGGATGAGGAAGACTTCGCACCTCATATCCTGACTTTTGGAATCAAGGGTGTTCGTGGTGAAGTCATCGTTCACGCCTTTGAAGACTATGATATTTTCATCTCAACGACCTCTGCTTGTTCGTCCAAGGCTGGGAAACCTGCAGGAACTCTGATTGCCATGGGAGTGGATAAAGATAAGGCTCAGTCAGCTGTGCGTCTAAGCCTAGACCTTGAAAATGATATGAGTCAGGTCGAGCAGTTTTTGACCAAGTTAAAATTAATTTACAACCAAACTAGAAAAGTAAGATAGGAGCATTTATGCAGTATTCAGAAATTATGATTCGCTACGGAGAATTGTCAACCAAGGGCAAAAACCGTATGCGTTTCATCAATAAACTTCGCAATAATATTTCAGACGTTTTGTCTATCTATCCCCAAGTTAAGGTAACGGCAGATCGTGACCGTGCCCATGCTTATCTCAATGGAGCTGATTACACAGCAGTAGCAGAATCGCTCAAACAAGTTTTTGGAATTCAAAACTTTTCCCCTGTTTATAAGGTTGAAAAATCTGTAGAAGTTCTGAAGTCTGCTGTCCAAGAGATTATGCAGGACATCTACAAGGAAGGCATGACCTTTAAAATCTCTAGTAAACGTAGCGACCACAACTTTGCGTTGGATAGTCGTGAACTCAACCAAACCCTTGGAGGAGCTGTTTTCGAAGCCATTCCAAATGTGCAAGCTCAAATGAAAAGTCCTGACATCAATCTTCAGGTGGAAATCCGTGAAGAAGCAGCCTATCTTTCTTTTGAAACTATTCGTGGGGCTGGTGGTTTGCCAGTTGGAACTTCAGGTAAAGGGATGCTCATGTTGTCAGGAGGGATCGACTCACCTGTAGCAGGTTATCTTGCACTTAAACGCGGGGTGGATATTGAGGCCGTTCACTTTGCCAGCCCACCTTACACGAGTCCTGGTGCACTAAAAAAAGCCCAAGATTTGACCCGTAAATTAACCAAGTTTGGGGGAAATATCCAGTTTATCGAAGTTCCTTTTACAGAGATTCAAGAAGAAATCAAGGCTAAAGCGCCAGAAGCTTACTTGATGACTCTAACTCGTCGCTTTATGATGCGGATTACAGATCGTATTCGTGAGGTACGAAATGGTTTAGTTATCATCAATGGGGAAAGCCTAGGTCAAGTAGCCAGCCAAACCTTGGAGAGCATGCAGGCTATCAATGCAGTTACCAACACTCCCATCATCCGTCCAGTTGTGACCATGGATAAGTTGGAAATCATCGATATTGCTCAGGAAATCGATACCTTTGACATTTCAATCCAGCCTTTTGAAGACTGCTGTACCATTTTTGCGCCAGATCGTCCAAAGACCAATCCTAAGATTAAAAATGCAGAGCAGTACGAAGCGCGTATGGATGTTGAAGGTTTAGTTGAGCGAGCAGTGGCTGGGATTATGATTACCGAGATTACACCTCAAGCTGAAAAAGATGAAGTTGATGACTTGATTGATAGCCTACTATAATCAGAAAATCCAAAAGAATTTAGAAAAATAAATGAAAAAGTTAGTTTTTAATTCCAAAAACGGAAGCAAAACTAACTTTTTTTCTATAATTGTGATATAATAAGATAAAATTTTGAATATAGAGAGTTTTCTGACAATGAACCAATCCTATTTTTATCTAAAAATGAAAGAACACAAACTCAAGGTTCCTTATACAGGTAAGGAGCGCCGTGTGCGTGTTCTTCTGCCTAAAGATTATGAGAAAGACACGAATCGTTCCTATCCTGTTGTTTACTTTCATGACGGGCAAAATGTTTTTTATAGCAAGGAGTCTTTCATTGGTCATTCATGGAAGATTATCCCAGCTATTAAGCGTAATCCTGATATCAGTCGCATGATTGTCGTTGCCATTGATAATGATGGTATGGGGCGGATGAATGAGTATGCGGCTTGGAAGTTCCAAGAATCTCCTATTCCGGGGCAGCAGTTTGGCGGTAAGGGTGTGGAATATTCTGAGTTTGTCATGGAGGTGGTCAAGCCTTTTATCGATGAAACCTATCGTACAAAAGCAGACCGCCAGCATACAGCCATGATTGGTTCCTCACTAGGAGGCAATATTACCCAGTTTATCGGTTTGGAATACCAAGACCAAATTGGTTGTCTAGGGGTCTTTTCTTCTGCCAACTGGCTCCACCAAGAAGCCTTTAACCGCTATATCGAGCGTCAGCAACTATCGCCTGACCAGCGCATCTTCATCTATGTGGGAACAGAAGAAGCGGATGATACAGACAAGACCTTGATGGCTGGCAATATCAAACAAGCCTATATCGACTCGTCGCTTCGCTATTACCATGATTTGATAGCAGGGGGAGTACACTTGGGCAATCTTGTCTTGAAAGTTCAGTCTGGTGCCATCCATAGTGAAATCCCTTGGTCGGAGAATTTACCAGACTGTCTGAGATTTTTTGCAGAAAACTGGTAAAGTAAGAAAGGAGAAAATATGCATATTGAAAACCTTAGCCACTGGAGTGGTCACCTCAACCGTGAAATGTACCTTAATCGTTATGGACATGCTGGGATTCCAGTTGTGGTCTTTGCTTCATCAGGTGGTAGTCACAATGAATACTATGATTTTGGCATGATTGATGCTTGTGCTTCCTTTATTGAGGAAGGCCGTGCTCAGTTCTTTACCCTGTCCAGTGTAGACAGTGAGAGCTGGTTGGCCACTTGGAAAAATGGGCACGACCAAGCAGAGATGCACCGTGCCTACGAGCGCTATGTGATTGAGGAGGCCATTCCTTTTATCAAGCACAAGACAGGTTGGTTTGATGGAATGATGACGACAGGTTGCTCAATGGGCGCCTACCATGCACTCAATTTCTTCCTTCAGCATCCAGATGTCTTTACCAAGGTGATAGCTCTCAGTGGTGTTTACGATGCACGTTTCTTTGTTGGCGATTACTACAATGACGATGCTATTTACCAAAACTCGCCAGTAGATTATATCTGGAACCAGAACGACGGCTGGTTTATTGACCGTTATCGTCAGGCAGAGATTGTGCTTTGTACGGGTCTCGGTGCCTGGGAACAAGATGGCTTGCCATCTTTCTACAAGCTCAAAGAAGCCTTTGACCAGAAACAAATTCCAGCCTGGTTTGCTGAATGGGGACACGATGTCGCCCACGACTGGGAATGGTGGCGCAAACAAATGCCTTATTTCCTCGGTCATCTCTATTTATAAAAGGAGTTACCTATGAATTACCTTGTTATTTCTCCCTACTATCCACAAAACTTTCAACAGTTTACCATCGAACTAGCCAATAAAGGCATCACCGTCTTGGGAATTGGTCAAGAGCCTTACGAGCAATTGGATGAGCCCTTGCGCAATAGCCTGACCGAATATTTCCGTGTTGATAATCTTGAAAATATAGATGAAGTCAAACGTGCAGTTGCTTTCCTTTTCTATAAACATGGCCCGATTGACCGCATCGAGTCTCATAATGAATACTGGCTTGAGTTAGATGCAAGTCTTCGTGAGCAATTCAATGTTTTTGGTGCCAAACCAGAGGATCTCAAAAAGACGAAATTTAAGTCTGAAATGAAGAAACTCTTCAAAAAAGCAGGTGTCCCCGTGGTACCTGGAGCTGTTATCAAGACGGAAGCAGATGTGGATCAAGCTGTGAATGAAATCGGCCTTCCAATGATTGCCAAACCTGATAATGGAGTGGGAGCAGCCGCAACCTTTAAGCTTGAGACAGAGGACGATATCAATCACTTCAAGCAAGAATGGGACCATTCGACCGTTTATTTCTTTGAAAAATTTGTCACTTCCAGCGAAATTTGCACCTTTGATGGTCTAGTGGACAAGGATGGAAAGATTGTCTTCTCAACAACCTTTGACTACGCCTATACACCGCTTGATCTCATGATTTACAAGATGGACAATTCCTATTACGTTCTCAAGGATATGGATCCTAAATTACGTAAATATGGTGAGGCAATTGTCAAAGAATTTGGTATGAAAGAACGGTTCTTCCATATTGAGTTCTTCCGTGAAGGGGACGATTACATTGCCATTGAGTACAATAACCGTCCTGCAGGTGGTTTCACTATTGATGTTTATAACTTTGCTCACTCTTTGGATCTCTATCGTGGATATGCTGCTATTGTAGCAGGAGAAGAGTTCCCAGCGTCAGACTTTGAAGCTCAGTATTGTTTGGCTACTTCTCGCCGTGCAAATGCTCACTATGTCTATTCTGAGGAGGACTTGCTTGCCAAATATAGCCAGCAGTTCAAGGTTAAAAAAATCATGCCAGCTGCCTTTGCGGAACTTCAAGGGGATTACCTTTATATGCTGACAACTCCGAGTCGACAAGAAATGGAGCAGATGATTGCAGATTTCGGACAACGTCAGGCTTAAGGGACTATAGGATTAAGGAAAATGACTTTCTTAATCCTTTTGTTTTTTATAAGAAATAAAATCGCTTTCTTATATAATCTTTTGGGAAAGTAGTTGCTAAAAGATATAAAAATTGATAGAATAAGGATTGTCTAAAAAATTTTAAGGAGAATCTATCAAATGGATTTCACATGGGCAATTAAATATGCCACTGAATTTTTGGGAACTGCTATTTTGATCATTCTTGGAAATGGTGCAGTTGCTAACGTTGAACTTAAAGGTACGAAAGGTCACCAAAGTGGCTGGATCGTTATCGCTGTTGGTTATGGTATGGGGGTTATGATTCCAGCCTTGATGTTTGGTAACGTATCTGGAAACCACATCAACCCAGCCTTCACTCTTGGACTTGCAATCAGTGGTCTCTTCCCTTGGGCACAAGTTGCGCCTTATATCATCGCACAAGTTTTGGGTGCTATCTTTGGTCAAGCCTTAGTTGTGGCAACACACCGCCCATACTACTTGAAAACTGAAAATCCAAACAACATTTTGGGTACTTTCTCAACAATTTCAAGTTTGGATAATGGTACAAAAGAATCACATTTTGCAGCAACTGTTAATGGTTTTGTAAATGAGTTTGTTGGTTCATTTGTTCTTTTCTTCGCAGCCCTTGGTATGACTAAAAACTTCTTTGGTTCTGAAGTGCTTCAATACATGAAACAAATGGCTAGTCAAGCAGGTCAAAATGTTGACTTTTCTGATTTAGCAATCAAAGCCCAAGTAGCACCACATACTGCTTCAGGACTTTCAGTAGCTCACTTGGCACTTGGTTTCCTTGTTATGGCTTTGGTAACATCACTTGGTGGACCTACAGGACCTGCCTTGAACCCAGCCCGTGACTTGGGACCACGTCTCCTTCATGCTTTCCTTCCAAAATCAGTTCTTGGTGAGCACAAAGGTGATTCAAAATGGTGGTATTCTTGGGTACCAGTAGTAGCACCTATCGCAGCAGCAATTGCGGCAGTAGCTATCTTCAAATTCCTTTACCTATAAGAAATTGAAACCGAGGATTTCCTCGGTTTTTTTAGATGGAATTTTTACGAAAAATTGGTAAATTTGAGCATAATATCTTGTAAAAAATTCTAAAATCCTATAAAATAAAAAGTGACGGAGGAATTTATGAATGTAAATCAGATTGTACGGATTATTCCTACTTTAAAAGTTAATAATAGAAAATTAAATGAAACATTTTATATTGAGACCCTTGGAATGAAGGCCTTGTTAGAGGAGTCAGCCTTTCTGTCACTAGGCGACCAAACAGGTCTTGAAAAGCTGGTTTTAGAAGAAGCACCAAGCATGCGTACTCGTAAGGTAGAGGGAAGAAAAAAACTAGCTAGATTGATTGTCAAGGTGGAAAATCCCTTGGAAATCGAAGGACTCTTATCTAAAACAGATTCGATTCATCGATTATATAAGGGGCAAAATGGCTACGCTTTTGAAATTTTTTCACCAGAAGATGATTTGATTTTGATTCATGCGGAAGATGATAGAGCAAGTCTAGTAGAAGTAGAAGAAAAACCTGAATTTCAAACAGATTTGGAATCAATTTCTTTGAGTAAATTTGAGATTTCTATGGAATTACACCTCCCAACTAATATCGAAAGTTTCTTGGAATCATCTGAAATTGGGGAATCCCTTGATTTTATCCCAGCTCAGGGTCAAGATTTGACTGTGGACAATGCGATTACTTGGGACTTATCTATGCTCAAGTTATTGGTCAATGAACTAGATATAGCAAGTCTTCGCCAGAAGTTTGAGTCTACCGAATATTTTATTCCTAAGTCTGAAAAATTCTTCCTTGGTAAAGATAGAAATAATGTTGAATTGTGGTTTGAAGAAGTATGAAGTGGACCAAGATTATTAAAAAAATAGAAGAACAAATCGAGGCAGGGATTTATCCCGGAGCCTCTTTTGCGTATTTTAAGGACAATCAATGGACGGAGTTCTATATTGGCCAGAGTAACCCAGAGTATGGCTTACAGACTGAGGCAGGACTAGTTTATGACCTAGCTAGTGTCAGCAAGGTTGTTGGGGTTGGCACTGTTTTTACCTTCTTGTGGGACAAAGGTCAATTAGATATTGATAGATCAGTAACCGATTTTTTACCTGAGAGTGACTATCCAGATATCACTATTCGCCAGCTTTTAACACACGCAACAGATCTTGATCCGTTTATTCCCAATCGTGATCTTTTAACAGCCTCAGAATTAAAGGAAGAGATGCTTCATCTCAACAGACGAAGTCAGCCAGCCTTTCTTTATTCGGATGTTCATTTTTTGCTGTTGGGCTTTATTTTGGAAAGAATCTTTGATCAAGACTTGGATGTGATTTTACAGGAGCAAGTTTGGAAACCTTGGGGAATGACAGAAACCCAGTTTGGACCTGTTGAGCTTGCTGTTCCAACAGTCAGAGGTGTAGAGGCAGGCATCGTGCATGATCCAAAGGCTCGTCTCTTGGGCAGACATGCTGGTAGTGCTGGTTTGTTTTCGACTGTGAAGGATTTACAAATCTTTTTAGAACACTATTTAGAGGACGATTTTTCAAGAGATTTGGGTCAAAATTTTTCTCCTTTGGATGACAAGGAACGTTCTTTAGCATGGAATTTGGAAGAAGATTGGCTAGACCATACGGGCTATACAGGTACATTTGTCATGTGGAATCGTCAGAAGAAAGAAGCGGTCATTTTCCTATCGAATCGTACCTATGAAAAGGATGAGAGGGCTCAATGGATTGTAGACCGCAATCAAGTAATGGATTTGATTCGTAAAGAAGAGTAAGGAGAGACATGTCAAATAGTTTAAAAGGGACTCTATTAACAGTTGTGGCTGGGATTGCTTGGGGCTTGTCAGGAACGAGTGGCCAATACCTGATGGCACACGGAATTTCGGCTCTGGTCTTGACTAACTTACGACTTTTAATCGCTGGTGGGATTCTTATGCTCTTGGCTTATGCTACTGCAAAGGATAGAATGCTGGCCTTTTTAACGGATAAGAAGAGTTTGCTGTCTCTTCTTATTTTTGCTCTAATTGGTCTTTTTCTCAACCAATTTGCCTATCTAACTGCTATTCAGGAAACCAATGCAGGAACCGCGACGGTGCTTCAGTATGTTTGTCCTGTTGGGATTTTGATTTATAGCTGTATCAAGGATAAGGTGGCGCCGACACTGGGAGAGATTGTTTCTATCATATTAGCTATCGGAGGGACCTTCCTGATCGCAACACATGGGCAGTTGGACCAGTTATCTATGACACCTGCAGGTCTGTTCTGGGGTCTCTTTTCTGCTCTGACTTACGCCCTGTATATCATTTTGCCCATAGCCTTGATTAAGAAGTGGGGGAGCAGTTTGGTCATTGGTGTGGGAATGGTTATAGCAGGTTTGGTCGCCCTTCCTTTTACAGGGGTTCTACAGACTACTATCCCAACAAGTCTTGATTTTCTCCTTGCTTTTGCGGGCATTATTCTTATCGGAACTGTCTTTGCCTATACAGCTTTCCTTAAAGGAGCCAGTCTGATAGGACCGGTCAAGTCAAGCTTGTTGGCTTCAATTGAGCCAATCTCGGCGGTTTTCTTTGCCTTCCTAATTATGAATGAACAATTTTATCCCATTGATTTTCTTGGCATGGCAATGATTTTAATTGCAGTAACTTTGATTTCGTTGAAAGATTTGCTCTTAGAAAAATAAAAAAGCCTCTTTGTATGTGACAGAGAGGTTTTATGTAGTATTTTATACTCAATGAAAATCAAAGAGCAAACTAGGAAACTAGCCGCAGGCTGCTCAAAGCACTGCTTTGAGGTTGTAGATAAGACTGACAAAGTCAGTCACATATATAATCCAAGGCGACGTTGACGCGGTTTGAAGAGATTTTCGAAGAGTATTAATTGTTTTCAAGATAAAATTCAAATCGTTCGCCTACATACTGACTTTTTACGTATTCAAAAGCAGTACCATCTTCTAGGTAGGAAACCTGAGTTAAACCAAGAATAGCATGTCCTTTTTCAACTTCCAAATAGTGGGCAATTTTTTCTTTAGCAAGGCGAGCATAGATGGTCTGATGTGATTTACCGATACGGTAGCCGTGTTTTTGTAGAGTCTGGAAGAAATGACTAGTGATTTCTTCTTTTTTAAAGTCCTTAATGAATTTCTCAGGAATAGAAGCAACTTCATAAACCAGAGGGACTTGGTCGGCATAGCGGACCCGTTCCATTCGGATAATATTTTCCGTTGGAGAAATGCCTAACTTGGCAACTTCCTGCTCATTGGGAATGGTTTTTCTGTAGGAAATGAGCTGGCTAGAGGGTACTTTACCTTGGGACTTAACAATTTCAGTAAAACTGGTTGTCCCTCGCATCTTTTCTTGTACTCGAGTACTGGAAACAAAGGTGCCGCTTCCTACACGACGCTCTAAAACGCCTTCTTCGACTAATAGAGATACAGCTTGGCGAAGGGTCATGCGACTGACTGCAAACTGCTCTGCTAAATCTCGTTCACTGGGAAGTCTCTCACCAATGGCCCAACGATGTTCGTCAATATCCTTTTTAATCTGATCATGGATTTTCATATAAGCAGGTAGCATATTTTTCACTTCATTTCTATCTTTTCTCTATTGTACCCCAATAAACTAGAAAAAGTCAAACTTCGCCTTGTTTATACTCTTCGAAAATCTCTTCAAACCACGTCAGCGTCGCCTTACCGTACTCAAGTACAGCCTGCGGCTAGCTTCCTAGTTTGCTCTTTGATTTTCATTGAGTATTAGTTGGTAATTCGGCCTTATTTGTGATAGAATATTGGAAAAAGATATTTCTTTTGAGAAAGGAAAAAGATGAGCAACATATCAACTGATTTGCAAGATGTAGAAAAAATCATCGTATTGGACTATGGTAGCCAGTACAACCAGCTGATTTCACGCCGTATCCGTGAGATTGGTGTTTTTTCAGAACTAAAAAGCCATAAAATTTCAGCTGCTGAAGTTCGTGAAATCAATCCTGTAGGCATCATCCTTTCAGGTGGTCCAAACTCTGTATACGAAGATGGTTCATTTGATATTGACCCAGAAATCTTCGAACTTGGAATTCCTATTTTGGGAATCTGTTACGGAATGCAGTTATTGACCCATAAACTTGGAGGAAAAGTTGTCCCTGCAGGTGACGCTGGAAATCGTGAATACGGTCAATCAACCCTAACTCACACACCATCAGCGCTTTTTGAATCAACACCTGATGAACAGACTGTATTGATGAGCCATGGTGATGCTGTTACTGAGATTCCTGCTGACTTTGTTCGTACAGGTACATCAGCTGACTGCCCATACGCAGCCATTGAAAACCCAGATAAACACATTTACGGTATCCAATTCCACCCAGAAGTTCGCCATTCTGTATACGGAAATGATATCCTTCGTAACTTTGCCCTTAACATCTGTAAGGCTAAAGGCGACTGGTCAATGGATAACTTCATCGATATGCAGATCCAAAAAATTCGTGAAACCGTCGGTGATAAACGTGTCCTTCTTGGCCTATCAGGTGGGGTTGACTCATCTGTCGTTGGGGTTCTTCTCCAAAAGGCTATTGGCGATCAATTGATCTGTATCTTCGTAGACCACGGTCTTCTTCGTAAAGGAGAAGCGGACCAAGTTATGGACATGCTTGGTGGTAAGTTTGGTTTGAATATCGTCAAAGCAGACGCTGCTAAACGTTTCCTTGATAAACTTGCTGGCGTTTCTGACCCAGAACAAAAACGTAAAATCATCGGTAACGAGTTTGTCTATGTCTTTGATGACGAAGCAAGCAAGCTCAAAGATGTGAAATTCCTTGCTCAAGGAACTCTTTATACAGACGTTATCGAGTCTGGTACGGATACCGCTCAAACTATCAAGTCACACCACAACGTGGGTGGTCTTCCAGAAGACATGCAGTTTGAATTGATTGAACCACTCAACACTCTTTATAAAGACGAAGTTCGTGCCCTTGGTACAGAGCTTGGTATGCCAGACCATATCGTATGGCGCCAACCATTCCCAGGACCAGGACTTGCTATCCGTGTTATGGGTGAAATCACTGAAGAAAAACTAGAAACAGTTCGTGAATCAGACGCTATCCTCCGTGAAGAAATTGCCAAAGCTGGCCTTGACCGCGATATCTGGCAATACTTCACAGTGAACACAGGCGTTCGTTCAGTTGGGGTTATGGGTGACGGTCGTACGTATGACTACACGATTGCAATCCGTGCAATCACCTCTATTGATGGTATGACAGCTGACTTTGCCAAAATTCCGTGGGATGTCCTTCAAAAAATCTCAGTACGTATCGTAAACGAAGTGGATCATGTTAACCGCATCGTCTACGATATTACAAGTAAACCACCTGCAACCGTTGAGTGGGAGTAATAGATAAGAGTAACTTAGGCTAAGAATCCTTGATTTAACAGCATGAAGATAATAAAACTCCATAAAATCTGTAGTGGCTAAAATCCATCTCAGATTTTATGGAGTCTTTTTTTGTTTGCTATCAAGCGTGAAATGAAGTTGCTACTTAGTAAATGGGAAATAGAAAGAACTTTCACTCTACAACAATTGTGAAGTGAACTTTATCTATCTCTGAGTCTAGAAATTGAAATTTGTAATAAAAATGTTATATTTCACAAAGAACTCCCAATATTTCATGGGGGGGGGTAAATATGCGTATAACGAGAAAAAATACTTAATAAAATAAATAGTTATTATTTTTGTGTATTTTATTTTGTGATAAATTTATTATTAGCGGCTATTTCTACTTTTGCTGTGAAAGAAAACAGTGGATATCTGTTGATTTATATTCAGAAAGTATTAAAATAGTAAAACAGGCTATAATATACACAATTGCTTATGATTTAGTATATGTTTATTATTGTGTGATAAAAGAACTCAAAAAATAATAAGGGAGAATAGAAGTGAAATTCGAAAAACGTCAAAAGTTTGCCATTAGGAAATTCAGTGTCGGTGTGGCATCTGTTTTGATTGGGCAATTCTTTATTGGTGCTGTAGCCAATGCGCCAGTTGTACGCGCCAGTGAAGTGATTGGTGTCCATGCGGAAAAGCAAAAGGACCCAGATGCTGAAGTAGCTCAACCCAAGGTAGAAGCAACTACTGTAGACACTGATACGAATCAAGTCGTTCCTAAACCTGAGTCAGATCCATCGGCAGAAAAACCAGTTGTAACTCAACCGTCAGTTGAAACAAGCATTTCAAATTCAGAAAAAGCTGTTTCTACAGAAAAGGATTCAAAAGCCCAGCCAGAAATGCTACCAAAAGAAGTGGCAGAGACTGTTCATAAAGAATCCGATAAAAAACCGTTAGTAGAGGCTCCTCTGACGAAATTGGAGGAAAAGGAAGAGGTTACAAATCCTGACAAGGATCAATTGGGAACCACGATCACAGAGGCAGAGGTAGTAACGAAGGAAGCTGAAAAATACCTGAGCGGTCTAACAGACTCCAATCAAAAAGCTGCCATCGAAGAAGCCTTGCGTCGCTCCAACCAACTTCTAACAGAGGCCAGAACTTCTCTCAAGTCAATAGATGCTTCAAATGCAACCTTTGAAACAGCTCGTACCAATCTAGCAGAAGCCATCGAGGCAGTCTGGAACCAACTCAAAAAGATGGGGCATTCGGGCAACCTTAGTTATATGTTGGATGCAGAGACGACGAGTCAACCAGCTGTTCTAATCCCAACTGGGTCAACGACGATTTACTCCTACGGAGCAACAACTGCACCTAAAGTCGAGTTTGATATTTCTACCGATCTTGCACCATACTATAATTCTAATTCTAGTCTATATAATAGTGTTGAACGCGGTTCAACTTTGAATGAAGATGCTCAAAAATTAGGTTTAAAGATTATAGAAAAATCGACTACGAATCCTTCAGGGAATAGTGACTGGATTCTCGCCCTATCTGGAAATGTTCCAACTACGGTAGAGCCTGGTACATACAATGTCGGCTTCACTTATAACAATCAAGCCTATACGACAACAGTTACGGTCAAGCCTGCTGAAGGTGTTCCATATATGAACTATCCGTATATGACCCTGGAGCGGTATTTTGGAGCAGAAACAGGTCGTAATATTCCTGACTACAAATTTAAAAAAGATGGTTCTACAGTAGAGTTGAAATATAAGGTGGGCTTGACGAATATCGAGCCCAATGAAGTTGAACTAACCCCCGATGCGAAACGCTTAGGATTTGTATTTAATGACGGTGGTAAAGATAATCGGTATCTGACCAAGACTGTCACCTTGGATAATACGCTTCAAAGCGGAACCTATACAATCGGAGTTCAGTCAAAAGCAGATCCCTATACTAGGATTACAGCTGAACTAACGATAGAAGAACCGCCGTTGTATAAAGTAGTAGAGGATTATTATTCTTATTGGTATTCTTATGAATCTAACAATGGGACAGGTAAGACTAAGAACAATCGAATGGGAGACTCTGTTTCATATGATGAAGCTTCTTCCACAGCTTACATGACGTCTACTCCTTTTGGTTATTACTTACATGATAGAAGTCCTAAAACGATAGCGGATGCGACTCCAGATAGTCCTCAGTATACGTCTAACCTATGGTTGTCATTACCGGGGAGAAAAGATGAATATAATCTAGTAGGAAATAATGCTCCCGTTACCATTACTAAGTTCGAACAGACAGGAGGTAGTCCTGGGGTTACAGTAGAGTTTATAACGGATAAAGTTCCTACTGCTGATAATGTTTTTGTTTCTGGTACTGTTGGTTCAAGAGATGTTTTGACGGGAAATAAATATGTTAGTTCTTCTGTTAGTACTGAATATGCTAACTCATCAAGGGATGTATCTCCCTATCGTATTAATTTTAAGACATTACCAGAAAAAGCAGGAACGTATTTTGTAGAATTTAATGTTACGGATAATATTGGACGGGTGACAAAGCATCATTTGAATTTAGTGACTAGAGAGGTTTCTCAAACGACACCAACTGGGGAATCGGACGAAAATGGTAACTATACTTTAACTAATGCTGATGTTATGTTTGATGCGGATAAGCTTTACCGTGTAACGAATCCAATTCCAGTAGCTGTTCCTATCTCGGATAAGGAGCAGAATCTAGGAAATTTGGTATTGAATAAAGCGAATGCGACTTTAACGATTGATAGTAAACCGGATGGGGTTGAGATTACAAAAGACACTGAGAATCCTACTAGATTTAAGATTATCAAACAAAATGGTAAGACCTTAGCTGCAGGTGTCTATACGATTACATCTACAGCAAAGGATGGACACTTTGGAGCCAATGTCCCAGCTCGTACCTATAAGTTCGAGGTAATGGATGGGTTAAATCCTATTTCCAATCAAAGCTGGCAAGAAGGACAAACTATCCCAACTATTCCTGTTTCGATGACAAATGGTAGTAAGATTACGAATCTATCAGTCGAATCTGATGGAGGACATCTCTACCTAAGTCCTAATGCTGATAATACAGGTCTAACAGGTTATGCTTTAAAACATACAGATGCACCACAAACAGCGATTGTAACCGCTACTTATATCAATAATGAAGGTCAAAGTCGTCAGATTAAGACAAGCTTTACCTATACAGTTACCCCTCCACCAGTTTCTGATTTAACTTTATCTGTAACGAATGATAAGCAAACAGTTTCAGAAGGAACTAAATTTGCAGATATGGTTGTAACAGCTAGTGAGGGAGCAACGGTTACAGTAGGAACACTGCCAGATGGTGTTATGTATGATAGCAATAGCAAAACATTATCAGGTACTGGATTATATGAAGGGCATTATGTGATTCCAGTTACTGCTACTAAAGATGGGGCTTCCATTACTAAAGTAGTTGATTTGACCGTAACGCCAGGAGACTTCAGTGTTCCAGAAGCTAGTTACACATTTACAGCAGGTGAAGCGATACCACCGATTACTCTTAAAATTCCTAAAAATGCGACAGTAAGTTACACAGGGGGCAGTTTACCAAACGGTCTAAATTGGTCCTCAGATAATAAAACTATAACAGGAACTCCAACTCAAGTAGGGACATTCCAAACATATGCTTATGTATACAGAACTGACAAATCGGGGAATAACCAGTATGCCTATGCGTATGTCAATATTACAGTAAACAGTGTACCACTAAACTTTTCTATTCCTGATAATACAAAAACAGTAAAAGCTTTAGATGAACTTCCTTCTATTAAGTTACAAGCTGATGGTGCCTTGCTAACAATCACTTCTGGAGAGTTGCCTCCAGGGGTAAACTATGATGCAGCGACTAAAACTGTTTCAGGTACACCAACAAAAGTCGGTACTTATACAGCAACCTTTACAGCGACAAGTCCAACTATTAGTGGAAATTCAACAGCAAGTGCAACCTTAACGATTAATGTAACATCACGTGATTTAACTGTAACGGTTGATAATAAGGAACAAGAGAAGACAGTTCTAACTGCTATAGACAATGTAGTTTTAACTCCTTCTGATAGCAAAGCTAGATTAGAAGTAGATACAAGTCAACTTCCACCGGGAGTTACTTATGATTCAGCTACAAGGACTATTTCTGGCACACCATCTAAAGTAGGAGAATACTTAATTCCATATAAAGCGACTTTCCCAGAAATGGCAGAATCTCCAGTAGATGGGGGACATATTAAAATTAATGTTCGCCCACTTCCGGTAAGTATTAATGTTACAGAAAAAGAACAAACGATTCGTCTGGGTGAAACGATTAAAAATATGGTGGTTTCTCACAGTGAACATTCAGATTTAGGTGCTCGTTATTTAAGTGTGGATTTACCAGAAACAGACTTAGATTCTTATCTTGAATCAACTGCTGGTCTGCATTATGACAGTGCAAATCGTACAATTAGCGGAACTCCAACCAAGCCAGGTGTCTATAAAGTTCGTTTAAAAGCAACATTAGATTCTGAAACATTAGGTAGAGGTAGTGCGGAAGAGATTATCACTGTAAAGGTAGTAGATGATCCAATATCATTAGACATTAAAAATGATCGTCAAATGATTGCCTTAGGAAAAACAAGCCTTCGTCCAATTACGTTCACAGTTCCAGATGGAGTTACACTTACTGTTGATACAACAAAACTTCCAAATGGTGTAACATATGATGAATCTGCTAAAACCATCTCTGGAACCCCAACAGTAGCTGGAGCATTTGATATACCAGTAACAGTAACAAGTGCAGGTAAAACTAAATCAATTACCAAAGATATCACCATAGATGTTGTAGACTTAACACCAGCTACACCAACTGTAACTGTGGCAGAAAACAATGATGGAACGCATACAATTACGATTTCACAACCAGGTGGACAACCAGTATCAACCGTTATTAAAAATGGTAAAGATGGTGAGACTCCAAAAGTTAAAGTAGATCGTGATGAAACTAAGAAAGAAACTACGTTAACCTTCTATAGTGACAAGAATGCCAATAATCAGTTTGACGAAGGAACAGATACAGTTCTAGGCACATCCGTGATTAAAGATGGACAAGACGGAGCAGCTGGACCAAAAGGTGAAAAAGGTGAAGCTGGAGTAGCCGGACGCGACGGAAAAGACGGCTTTACACCAGAAGTAAGTATAGTGACAAATCCAGATGGCAGTCATACAATTTCAATTACTCAACCAGATGGTAAAGAACCAATTGCAACAACGGTTAAAAACGGAGAAAACGGAAAAGATGGACGTTCTCCAAGAATTGAATTAAAACCAATTTATCCTGCACAACCTCGAAGCGCTAGAAGAGCAAGAAGTGTGGATGAAGATAGTGCAACTACTCAACCAGCAACGAAGCCAATTGGCGTTCATATTACAGTTTATTACGATAATGATAATAGTTTGACCTATACTGCTGGAGATACTTTGATTAGTGAGGAAGATATCTATAACGGAGTAGATGGCCGTGACGGTCGTGATGGTATTGATGGGAAATCAGCGATAATTGAAACAAGAGAAAACTCTGATGGAAGCCATACAATTATTATTACCAACCCAGATGGATCAAAACGTGAAATTGTAGTGAAAAATGGCCAAGACGGTAAATCTCCTACAATTGAAACGAAAGAGAATACAGATGGAAGTCATACAATTATCATCACAAATCCAGATGGAACAAAACAAGAAATTGTTGTGAAGAATGGTAAGGATGGCAAAGATGGTAAAGATGGCCGTGATGGTAAGGATGGAACATGTAATTGTGCTGTGAATCCAAACCCTGTACAACCAGGAAATACTGGAACAACACCACCAGAACAACCGAAACCAGAATCAGGAAGAATTACACCACCATCAGACAAACCGGTTAAACCGGATCCGAAACCAGAAACCGGAACACCAAACACTCCGGGTTCAGGTACTCCAAATACAGGAACACCAGACACTCCAGGAGCAAGTACTCCAAATACAGGGAAGCCAGGAACGGACAAACCAGGAACAGGTGCACCAGAAACAGGCATCCCAAGTACAAATAATCAAACTGTACTTGATTCACATACCTCTGACACTGTAGAAATTCCAAACGCAGTTCCAGTAACATCTGAACCAAATACTCAAATCTCAGATAATGGAACTTCTGGAATGACGAATCATACAAGAGTAGCCTTACCGAATACGGGAAGTCAAACAAATGTCATTTCAATTCTTTTAGGAAGTGGAATCTTGCTTACTCTTTATGTAGCCAAAAGAAAAGAAGACTAGAAGCTAAATTTTTCGCTCTTAGTTTATCAAAAGCGAGAATAGAGTATAGAAGGTGCAAATCCCTCAGATGCTTACTTGCTTTTAATGGTTTAAGATAGTTAATTATGGTTGCCAGATTGTAGGTGTTCCATAATAAGAATAGTGCTATAAAAGCTGTTCCTCCGATATGCTAGATGAAAGTAGTGTATCGGAGGATATTTTTAGCTTCTCCTTGCTGTACGCCTAGCTACCTTGTTTGTTCTTTGATTTTTATTGAGTATAAATTTTTCACGAGATGATGATGTGAGAAGTTTGCTATAAGTAAAAGCTTTTAGAACTCTGTTATCTAAAGTCTAAAAGATTAGAATTGTCAAAACAATCTGTCTAGGCTTGATTTTATCCTTTATTTACTATAAAATGAGAAGGAAATACGTCAAACTTTTATATTGCAAATAGGAGAAAACATGACAAAAACATTAAAACGTCCTGAGGTTTTATCACCTGCAGGGACTTTAGAGAAGCTAAAGGTAGCTGTTCAGTATGGGGCAGATGCTGTCTTTATCGGTGGTCAGGCCTATGGTCTTCGTAGCCGTGCCGGAAACTTTACCTTTGAACAAATGGAAGAAGGTGTCCAGTTTGCTGCCAAGTACGGTGCCAAAGTCTATGTAGCTGCCAATATGGTTATGCACGAAGGAAATGAAGCTGGTGCTGGTGAGTGGTTCCGTAAACTGCGTGATATCGGGATTGCAGCAGTTATCGTATCTGACCCAGCCTTGATTATGATTGCAGCGACTGAAGCACCAGGTCTTGAAATCCACCTCTCTACCCAAGCAAGTGCAACTAACTATGAAACCCTTGAGTTCTGGAAAGAACTGGGCTTGACTCGTGTCGTTTTGGCGCGTGAGGTTTCGATGGAAGAATTGGCAGAAATTCGCAAACGTACAGATGTTGAGATTGAAGCCTTTGTCCATGGAGCTATGTGTATTTCTTACTCTGGTCGTTGTACTCTTTCAAACCACATGAGTATGCGTGATGCCAACCGTGGTGGATGTTCTCAGTCTTGCCGTTGGAAGTACGACCTTTACGATATGCCATTTGGGAAAGAACGTAAGAGCCTTAAGGGAGAGATTCCAGAAGAATTTTCAATGTCAGCCGTTGACATGTCTATGATTGACCATATCCCAGATATGATTGAAAATGGTGTGGACAGTCTAAAAATCGAAGGACGTATGAAGTCGATTCACTACGTATCAACAGTAACAAACTGCTACAAGGCGGCTGTTGATGCTTATCTAGAAAGTCCAGAGAAGTTTGAAGCTATCAAGCAAGACTTGATTGATGAGATGTGGAAGGTTGCCCAACGTGAATTGGCAACAGGTTTCTACTACGGTACACCATCTGAAAATGAGCAGTTGTTTGGTGCTCGTCGTAAAATCCCTGAGTATAAGTTTGTCGCTGAGGTAGTTTCTTATGATGATGCGACACAAACAGCGACTATTCGTCAACGGAACGTGATTAATGAAGGAGACCAAGTAGAGTTTTACGGCCCAGGCTTCCGTCACTTTGAAACTTATATTGAAGATTTACATGATGCCAAAGGCAATAAAATCGACCGTGCTCCAAATCCAATGGAACTCTTAACAATTAAAGTACCACAGCCGGT
>CAURMD010000002.1:0-63704 GCA_963525985.1 uncultured Streptococcus sp.
TTCTTCTCAAGATAGGTTGAGTATTCCTTTCTTCCTCATCCTCAATAAATAAAGAATCAGTCTCACTATATTTAGTCTCACTATATTTAGTCTCACTAACTTCAGTCTCACTAGGGGCTGAATGTGAGACGGGGGCCGTTTCATTTTCAACCTGCCCTAGTCTTTTTTTAACACTAGGCCTGTTTGAATTACCTACTGGGGTAGAAGACAACTCCCCTAAATAAATCTTATTAGCTAGTCTTCCTTTCTCACTTGAAGACTGTTGAACTTCATCAATTAAGTCATATTCTTTAAGAGTTTTTTTGATTGATAGTAGTTTTGACTTCGAACAACCTAACAGCCTCATCAGTTTAGAATTAGAAAATACTAAATAAACCGCTCCTTCTTCATCTATCCAACCACGACTAAGAGATAATTCTAAACGATCTTTTAAAATAGAATAAGCCACCTTTACTTCTAATTTCATATCCATATATTTCTCATCCTCAAAAAGAATTTTAGGTAATTTATAATACCGTTCTGAAGTTTGGTATTGATTTGCGGTAATTCGTTTCATAGCGCTCCTCCAAGTTCTTTGAGTATTAAATCTCCACTTGATTCCAATCGAACCAAGCCACTTTTTTCTAATTCAGCCATAAGAGAGATGGCTTCAACAATGTCAATTCCCATTTCACGTACTAAAAATGAAATGACAATATAGCGTGATGATTGTAATTCTTTTGTCATTTTCCCTCCTGAAAATAAAAAAAGGAGAACAATATTCAATTGTTCTCCACGATAAATTTGTTAAAAAGAAAAACCCTGCCAAATTAATTTTTGGTAGGGTTTTTGGTAGGAAACTAAATTAATTTATCAGTTTCTAAAATGTGTTCACGATTCTAAAAGGCTGATACTATAGTATTCCGATTTCTAATTGGTATATGCCTCTTATTTAAGAGTAACTGAAGCTCCAGCTTCTTCCAATTTAGCTTTGATTTCTTCAGCTTCTGCAGTTGCAACGCCTTCTTTAACAAGTGCTGGTGCACCATCAACAAGTTCTTTAGCTTCTTTAAGACCAAGACCTGTGATTTCACGTACAACTTTGATAACGCCAACTTTTTTGTCGCCTGCAGATGTCAATTCAACGTCGAATGAATCTTTAGCAGCACCAGCGTCAGCAGCACCAGCTGCAGCAACAGCTACAGGAGCAGCTGCAGTTACACCAAATTCTTCTTCGATAGCTTTTACAAGGTCGTTCAATTCAAGGATTGAAGCTTCTTTAATTTCAGCAATAATGTTTTCAATGTTCAATGCCATTGTTATTTCCTCCAAATATGTTTTTAAATTTATAATAGATTTTCGTAGCTAGGCTACGCTGCGTAGCTTAAGATTAAGCTGCGTCTTCTTTGCTTTCTGCAACCGCTTTGACTGCAAGAGCAACGTTGCGCACTGGCGCTTGAAGTACAGAAAGGAGCATAGAAAGAAGTCCTTCGCGGTTTGGAAGAGTTGCAAGTGCAAGAATCTCTTCTTTAGATGCGACAGCGCCTTCGATTGCACCACCTTTGATTTCAAGTGCTTCAGCGTTTTTAGAAAAGTCGTTCAAGATTTTCGCTGGTGCGATAACATCTTCGTTAGAAAATGCTACTGCAGATGGTCCAACAAATACTGATGCAAGATCTTCAAGACCAGCTTTTTCAGCTGCACGACGCAAGATTGAGTTTTTAATCACTTTATACTCAACTTCGCTTCCACGAAGCTCACGACGAAGAACTGTATCTTGCTCAACTGTCAAACCACGAGCGTCAACAACGACGATAGATGCAGCAGCTTTCATTTTTTCAGCTACTACGTCAACTAGTTCCGCTTTTTTAGCAATAATTGCTTCACTCATTAGTGTGTTCACCTCCGTTATTATTTTGCTTGGGGAAATTTTTCAAAAGAAAAACGCGCCCAAACCTAGACACGAAAGTACAATACGCTTCTTTTTACATGATACGTTTTGTCCTCGGTAGGATACTTATGAGTCGAGCTCCCCTACTGTCTTAGGCAGTTTTTTCAAACCGTATATAAGTATAGCATAGTCAAAAAAAGAATGCAAGATTTTTGCAAACTTTTTTTAAAATTTTTTCGTGATTTTTCTTTTAAAGTTCTACCGTCAAAACTTGACCTTGCTTAACAACCTGTTCTCCAGCGATATAAACATCATCAACATCACTGGATTTAACAGCATAGACGAGGTGAGAAAGCATATTTGCCTGAGGTTGGAGATGAATTTTGCCTTGTGGTTGAATAACGAGAAAATCTGCTTGCTTGCCGACTTCTAGACTTCCTATCTGATTTTCCATTCCTAGGACCTTAGCCCCTTCGATTGTCAGAGCCTTGAGGACTGTTTCGATTGGGAATTGGCTGGCATCCCCACTTTTCATCTTCTGAAGAAGGGCTGCAGTCCGTCCTTCCTCAAACATATCTAGATTGTTATTGGAGGCAACCGAATCCGTCGCAATTCCGACTGCTACTCCTGCTTTTTGCAGTTGAATGATAGGAGCAATCCCTGATGCCAGTTTGAGGTTACTAATAGGATTGTGGGCAATAGACACTTGAGAAGTTGCCAAGCGTTCAATTTCTCTCTCGTTTAATTCGACCCCGTGAGCAAAGACAGACGGATGATCTAAGTAACCCAGTTCTTCAAGAAAGGCGAGGGGGCGTTTGCCGTATCGTTTCAGGATAATTCCTGACTCCTCCTTGGTCTCCGCCACGTGGATATGGATTGGAATAGCAAGCTCTTTTGCCATGTCTAAACTTTCTTCCAGCAAGTCTCTATCACAGCTGTAGGGAGAATGTGGGGCTACCATCACCTTGAAATTTGGATTTTTATATCCAATAATTTCTTCAATGATTGCTCGAGTTCTGCTTATAGTTTCAGCAGTTGTCTCTGCCTCTGAAGAAAAGAGGGTCGGTGAGAAATAACAACGCATCTTGGAAGTTTTCACTGCCTGATAAATCCGCTCAATATCCACACCATTGGGATTATACATATCGTTGAAGGTTGTTGTTCCTGACTGGAGCATTTCTGTCAGCGCTTCTTTGACCGCCTTGCTAGTCATGTCTGGAGTAAACTCAGCTTCTGCTGGCCAGATATAGTCATTGAGCCATTCATGGAGATTGCTATCATCTCGAATCCCTCGCAAGCCTGTCATAGCAGAATGGGTGTGACAATTGACCAAACCAGGCATAATCCAGGCGCCCTGATAGTCTATAATCTGCTCAGCTTGCTCTAAAATCTCTGACTTCTCTTGACCAACATAGACGATTTGAGAATCCTTAACTGCTAAGATTCCATCAAGATAAACATGGAAATCTTGATCACAAGTCACGATATTTACATGCTGAAAGACTTTCATTCTAGGTTCCTTTTCTAAAAGACAAGTTAAAGTGAATAATTTTTCTAGCTATTGTAACAAAAAAGTCACCCGAAGGCAACTTTTTTTGTCCATAAGATTTCAAAGTAGAAAGGCTTATTCAGAGCTGAAAGCTGCAGCTTGCTGCATTTGGTAATACTTGCCCTTTCGAGCCATGAGTTCCTGATGGTTCCCATACTCAACAATGTCGCCATCCACCAAGACAAGAATCAAATCCGCGTCCTGAATGGTTGACAAGCGGTGGGCAATGATAAAGCTTGTACGCCCCTTCATGAGTTTTGCAAAGGCATCCTGAATCAGCACTTCTGTCCGCGTATCGATGGAAGAGGTTGCCTCGTCTAAGATAAGAATCTTTGGAATAGCCAGAAAGACTCGGGCTATGGTCAAGAGCTGGGCTTGACCGACAGAGAGAGATTCTCCAGCATTTTCCAACTTGGTATCATAGCCTTGAGGTAACTGTTGGATGAAAAAGTCTGCATTGGCTGCTTTGGCAGCAGCAATCACTTGCTCCCGACTAGCATCAGGATTGCCAAAGGCAATATTGTCATGAATGGTTCCTTGCTTGAGCCAGGTTTCTTGGAGCACCATGCCAAACTGCTGGCGTAAGGAGGCACGACTATAGTCATAAATGGATTTCCCATCCAGCAAGATATCTCCTGAGTTAATAGGATAGAAACGCATAAGAAGATTGATAAGGGTTGATTTTCCAGCACCTGTCGGGCCAACAATAGCTACCTTGCTACCGGCTGGGATATCGATAGATAAGTCCTTAATCAAAATCTTTTCAGAATTGTAGCCAAAAGAAACATGTTTAAAGGAAATAGCTCCCTTAACTTGGTCACTAGTCAAGACTTCCTTGCCTGTTTCAGCCACCTCAGGACTTTCTAAGACAGCATAGACGCGCTCTGCGCAAGCCAGAGCACTTTGCAACTCAGCTAGCACTGAAGAAATATCGTTAAAGGGCTTGGTGTATTGTTGAACATAGTTCAAAAAAGTCACTAAGCGTCCAATGGTCAAGGTAGAGCCTATCATGATACGATAAGCTCCCACTCCAGCTAGAAGTGCATAAATAAGCGCATTGACAAAGCGAGTCGAAGGATTGACCGTTGAGGAATAAAAGATGGCTGACTGAGAATAGCCTGCGTAATTTTCATTCGCCTCATGCAGTCTTTGGATAAACTTTTTCTGAGCATTAAAGGACTGGATAATAGTCTGCTGGCTAAGCGATTCTTCAATCAACTGAGTCTGAATGCCTCTCGTCTCTGTTTGCTTCTGGAAGAGATGATAAGATCGTTTGGCAATAAAGCGTGAAATCACCATAGACAGTGGGGTCAACAGCAAGACCAAGAGGGTCATGAGGAGGTGAATTTGAAGCATGGCTAGAATACTAACCAAAATCATCAAAACACCAATGAAAAATTGGTTAAAAATCATGGTCAAACCAGCTGCCAACTGTTCTATGTCTGTTGTCACCCGACTGACCATCTCCCCACTGCCTTGCCGATCCACAAAGGCAATCGGTAAACGATGGAGTTTATGGATGATTCGCTCTCGTAAGTCTCTGGTATAAGAGAAAATTAGGCGATTATAGAGGAGAGGATTGGCCCACTGCACAAGGGTATTTCCTATGACCACCAAGATCATTTGAATAAAGATCTGCCAAAAAACTGGTGAAGAACCAGCCACTAGGACTTGGTCGATGACCTGCCCAATCAATATTGGTAGGTAAATCGATAAGCCAACCTGGGCAATAGCTCCTAGAAAGGCTAGAAAAAGAAGGAAGGGATGGCTTGCTAAATCTTTGGCCAAACGTTTGAGCGTCTGGTTTGCAGTTTGTCGTCTCATACTAGCCCTCCTTTCCATGTTGGGATGCATTGATTTCGCGATAAACTTGACTAGATTTCATCAAGTCCTCGTGCTTGCCGATAGCTAGAAGCTCACCTTTTTCCAAGAGGAGAATCTGGTCTGCCATCCGAAGTGTTGAGGTTCGTTGAGAAATCAAGATTAAGCTCGTGTCTGGCAAATTTTCTCGGATAGCTTTCAAGAGCTTGGACTCGGTAATGGTGTCGAGGGCCGAGGTCGCATCATCTAGGATGAGAAATGGAGCTTGGCGCAAGACTGCTCGTGCAATAGCCAGCCTTTGTTTTTGTCCGCCTGAGAAATTTCGACCTCCTGCCTCAACAGTTGCATCCAAGAGTCCTTCCTTTTCACTAACAAAATCCTTAGCTTGCGCAATCTCCAAGGCCTGCCAGAGTTCTTGATCCGTTACTTCTTGATTGAAACCTAGAGTCAGGTTGGAACGAATGCTTCCCTTAAAGAGTTCGACCTTTTGGGGCACATAGGCAATCCAAGACCGCCACTGCTCAAGATTACGAGGACTAGACTCATCTCGATAAGGGTAAATGCTCCCCTTGTCTGCTGGATAAAGTCCAAGAATGAGTTGCACCAAACTTGATTTACCAGAACCCGTTCCCCCAATGATACCAAGGATTTGCCCTTGCTGCATATCAAAAGAAATGTCTTTCAGAGAAGGCTGGGCCGCATCAGGATATGTAAAAGTCAATTCTTGGACTTGTAAAACCTGATCACTGGTAGCTTGCTTTTGTTCTAACTCTGAATGGATATCCTCTGGAGCCTCAGCAAAGACTTCCTCGATTCGCTTGGCTGAGATATAGGACTGGTTGAGGGAATTTATCAGCATAGCTAGTTTGATCAATTCAACCAAAATCTGTAGGAGATAGTTGATAAGCGCGATAAGAGCACCTTGACTAAGCAATCCTCCTTGAATAGAAATATAGCCTTGCCAGATAATGACTAGGAGAGTTCCATTAACAATTAGATAGGTCAGAGGTGTTAATAAACTGGACCAGAAACCTGTTTTTTCTTGCAAACTGGTGTAAACTTGGTTAAGGGTTTGAAAAATCTGTAACTCTCGTTTTTCTTGCCCAAAAGCACGAATAACTCGCATACCTTGTAATTGCTGACGTGTTTCCTGAACCAGTTGATCCGTTTTCTTTCTCAGACTGCTGTAAAGAGGATTGACCAGTCTAGAGAGTCCTACAATAACAATAGTCAAAATGACAACCATGACCAAAAACCAGAGAGTCAGCTCAGCTGAGATTCGATAGGCCATAAAGATAGCCCCAAAAACGATAATAGGCGCTCGCAAAAAGAGACGCAGGAATTGATTGATACCAGTCTGAATCTGGTAGGTATCCGAAGTCAAGCGAGTGACTAAGCTAGAAGTGGTCAAACGATCTCTGCTGTCCTTGGGCAAGGAAAGAATATGGCGATAAAGATCGTTTGTCAATTCCTTAGCAAAACCTACCGCTGCCTTGGCTGAGTAAAACTGGGCTATCAAGGCCACTACAACACCAATTACTGCAAAGATAAGGAGCAAACCAATCTGCATCCAGAGATGACCTTGATTTTTCTGGGGCAAGGATTGGTCAACAATCCCAGCAATCACCATAGGAACTAAGAGCTCAAACACAGCTTCAAGTAGCTTGAACAAGGGTGCTAAAATCGATTCTCTGATGTAGGGTTTAAAGTAAGATAGTAAGTGTTTCATAAATCCCTTTTATTCGTATTCTGGAAATAAAGAAAGTAGGAAGCGCCCACCATCTCTGTTTTATTTGTTTAAGTAAGGCAATAAATAGCCATATCCTGCCTCTTCCATCTCATCCTTGGCTATAAAGCGCAGAGAGGCAGAGTTGATACAGTAACGGAGACCACCTAACTCCCGAGGCCCATCTGTGAAAACATGCCCCAAGTGAGCATTGCCTGACCGAGAACGAACTTCAATTCGCTCCATTCCATGGCTCATGTCTTTGTAATAATGAATCAACTCTTTGGAAATCGGACGGCTGAAACTTGGCCAACCACAACCTGAGGCAAACTTATCCTTGGCAAAAAAGAGTGGCTCACCCGTCGTAATATCTACATAAATCCCTTCTTCAAAGGTTTGGTCATAGGCATTGGTAAATGGAGCCTCTGTAGCAGCTTCTTGGGTAACACGATAGGATTCTTCAGATAAACTGCCCTTTAACACCTCTTGACTAGGCTTTTCATAGTTTGCTGCATCAATCAATGGCTTCTCAGCATCAGTCACATCAATATGACAGTAACCTGAAGGATTCTTCTTAAGATAGTCTTGGTGGTAATCTTCAGCCAGAATGTAATGACGTAGTTTCTCCACTTCCACTGCAATCTTTCGACCCAGCATGCGCTCCTGCTCCTGCACCACAGTGTAGACAGTTGGCAAGTCTGCTTCATCTTGGTAATAAATCCCAGTACGATATTGACGACCACGGTCATTCCCTTGCTGGTTGATAGATAAGGGATCGATTACTCGGAAATAATAGAGTAAAATTTCTCTGAGTGACACTGCCTTCTCATCGTAAATCACTTGAACCGTTTCTGCATGGTCTGTTTCCTTGAGCAACTGGTAATTGGTCGTTTCGACTTGTCCATTAGCGTAGCCAACACTGGTTGCTAGCACTCCAGAAATGCGTGAAAAATATTCCTCTAGGCCCCAAAAACAACCACCTGCTAGATAAATTTCTGCCATCTTTATTTCTCCTTTATCAAGTTTTTAACTAATACTCTTCGAAAATCTCTTCAAACCACGTCAGCTTACATCTGCAACCTCAAAGCAGTGCTTTGAGCAACCTGCGGCTAGCTTCCTAGTTTGCTCTTTGATTTTCATTGAGTATAAACTTCTTTTCAAAAAAAGGATAGGAAGCCCTCTGGTCGAGAGTTTCCCCATCCTATCTTCTATTCTTTATTTTGCTTCTACACGGACACCTTGGGTATCAACTTTCAAGTCATGAAGTTTTCCTTTGAAAGGTTGCTTTTCCAATTCTGCCTTAATCGTTGGCATCTTGTCATGAGAAGCCAAGACCATAACTGTCGGCCCAGCACCAGAGAGGTAGGTTGCATAGGCACCATTTTCTTTGGCCACTTGCTTAATCGTCGCAAATTCTCTCACCAAGTCCTGACGATAGCGTTCGTGGAAGAGGTCTCCCTCAATCGCTTGACCAGCAGTCACCATGTCTCCTGCCAACAAGGCTGCAACCGCCACATTGGCGATAGAACTAGCTGCAACAGCTTCCTTGTAGGACAATTTCTTAGGAAGGACACCTCGACTGTCTCGAGTGCGTAATTCATAGTTGGGAATATAAGCCAAAAAATCACACTCAGGGAAGTCTGCTACGATAGCAGAAACTTGTCCATCAACAGAGCTTGCGATAACGAGATTACCATAAATGGCTGGAGCCACATTATCAGGGTGTCCTTCAATCTTAGTCGCCAACTGCAATTTTTCATGATCAGACAAGTTGAGCTGACCCAGTTGGTTGGCTAGTTCAATCCCAGCAACAATCACCGAGCTAGAAGAACCCAAACCACGCGCCAAGGGAACATTACTGGTCATTTTCAAGCGTCTAGGTTGCAAGTCTGGCACAATTTGCAAGGCAATTTTTAGCAAGAGATTACGCTCGTCATGAGGAATCCATTTGCCAATCTGGTGTTCAATCAACCACTCTTCTCGTTCTTCGCAGACCTCGATTTGAAGATACTTGGTTACAGCTACACCGACCGAGTCAAAACCTGGCCCGATATTGGCACTGGTTGCAGGTACAATAATCTTCATCTTATTCTCCTAGCACCTTGAAGGTATTCAAGAGGTCGAATTCTGAAACCTTCTTCAATTCAGCTGAGACATTTTCAAGCTGAGCTTTATTAATCTTGTGTGTGATGATCACCACACGCGCCTTATCCCCTTCTTTTCCATCTTGGAGGATTTGCTTGAAGGAAATATCTTGGGCATTGAAGATTTCAGCCAACTTCAAGACCTGACCTTTTGAGTCTGGAGCCAAGATTGAGAAGTAGTAGTTTGCTTTAACATCCTCAGGATTTGCCAAGACCAAGTCACGGCTGTATTCGTTGAAATCTTTACCGATGGTTCCATCATTCAGGCGACGAACGATACGGACAATATCTGCTACAACACTTGTTGCAGTTGGTTTTTGACCAGCACCTGGTCCGTAGTACATAGACTCACCAATACCGATAGATTCTACAAAGACAGCGTTCATTACGCCATTCACACTGGCAAGTGGATGCGCTTTAGGAAGGAAGGTTGGAGTCACTTCTGCAGCAATTCCTGAAGGAGTTTCCTCGATAGAACCAACCAATTTCACTACATAACCAAGGTCTTGAGCTACAGCTACATCTTCTGGTGTGATGTTACGAATTCCCTTGTGGGCTACATCGTCAAAGGCAACCTTCATACCAAAAGCAAATTGGCTCAAAATAACCATCTTGTAGGCTGCATCAATCCCATCCACGTCATTTGTCGGGTCGCTTTCTGCAAATCCTAGACGTTGCGCTTCCGCAAGAGCATCATCGTAAGACCAGCCTTCTTCCACCATCTTGGTCATCATGAAGTTAGAAGTTCCATTGACTACACCAAGCACGCGCGTAATTTTATCAGAAGCCAAGGAATTTGCCAAGGTACGAAGAATTGGAATCCCACCAGCTACTGCTGCTTCGTAGTAAAGTGCTACCTTGTTAGCTTGAGCGATTTCTAACAATTCTGCACCATGGACAGCCAAAAGGTCCTTGTTAGCAGTAACAACGTGTTTGCCAGCTTCCAAGGCACGAGTGATAAAGGTCTTAGCAGGTTCGATACGCCCCATCAATTCCACTACGATCGTAATGTCTTGATCTGACAAAATGTCATCCACATTGGTTACAAAGTTAAAGTCATTCCCTGCTGCAAGCAAGCGATTCTTTTCATCTTCATCCTTGACCAATACCTTAGCAACTTCAATCTCTGAATGTGCTGATTGATTGATTTTTTCTCCATTTTCCTTTAGGAGGAAAGGCACGCCACTTGCAACGGTACCAAATCCTAGTAAAGCAATTTTAACTGTCATGTTTGTCTCCTCGAAATTTTCTAATATAGCCATTATAACAGAATTTTGTGAAAATTCCTATTATAGTAAATCACTATTTCAGTATAAAAAGAAAAAACGAATCCGACGATTCGCTCTTCTTAAAATCTAGAAATAGCTTTCCAGAAATGATTATCCAATTTTTTGCAGATTAAGTACTGCATCGTGATTCATCAAGACTTGACCATACTCTTGCAAGACTGAGCGACTGATGTCACTATCGTCCGCAAACTCGCGCATACGAGCCAAAAGCCAAGCTGGATATGGACTTGGATGATTTTCAATATCCACTAAAATGGTCAAATAATAGCGCTCATTCATCTTGTAGAGTTCAGAAGTTTCCATCTCAAAAGTCACTGTCTTGGCAAAAGCCACCAAATCAGCTAATTTTTCAAAAGAAAGGATGTAATAGATGTAGGGCTCTTTCTTGTTCTCAACTTCTTGTTGATCCTGCTCCTGCTCTTCTTCCTTGGCTTCAACTTGCTCTAAAGATTGAATGGCTTCGATGTCATCCTTAGTTTTGTCCGCGATACTTTTTTCTAAGGTTTTAATAAACTCATCTGGCGACATTTGGGCCAATTCTTCCATATCTGGTAAATCCGATAAGTCTTCAAAATCTAGATTTTGGTCAATCTTTGATTTGGTTACAAAGACATCTACCTTATCAGGTTTTGGAGTTACACGGAAGCTCAACATGCCTGTATCCAGAAAGCTATCAGGCATCTCTAACTCATCCAAGATAGCATAAAAGAACTCTTCTGTTTTTTCTTGAGGAACGAGAAAGTCAGCAATCTCCATGCCACGATCCATCAAATCCTCTAAAGACATCGTGATTTTCAAAGTTGTATCACTAATTTGTTTCATTTTCATTGCTAGTAACCTCATACTTTCAGTTCTATCTATTATACTAGATTTTTATGATTTTATCAAAAGAAGGCTCCTCTATACGGATAGATTTTCCATAGGGTAACTTCTGTAGGAGACTCCAAAAGAAAATTTCTGCAGACAAATAGAAAAAGCCTTCAAAATCGGCTCTTAGCCAACTTTGAAGACCTGATACATCAGAATCCTTATAATTTAAAGGTTGCTACACCGAGGATAGAACGATTTAAGTTTCTGAGAATTTGAAGACTTTGCTCAAATTTCTTATAACGAGTCACTCCGTATTCTTCAACAAGAAGGACTGTATCTCTTTCTAAAAGAGATGGTACATCTTGTAAATCGACAAAATGCATTCCTTTTAAAGCCTCTTGATTTTGTTTCAATTTATCTAGGATAGCTTTGTTTGAGCTAACGATGGTCAATTCCTGTCCAGCGTTTTTGTATGACAAAACATCTGCTAGGTTAGCAATTGTTGTAATCTCTGTTACAAAATCAATTTGATATTGAGAAAAATCACCTGCTCTATTGATTGTTGGGTTAAAGAGATAAACCAATACATTTCCCATTACAACCAAAATCACACAAACTACTCCAATAACAGCTAAACGAAGAATCAGATTCTTCACGTTTAATCCAAGCGCTGTCTCACCATTTGCATTCAATTCTTTAGAGTTGATGGTTTCCAATTTTTCAATTTTTACATTTGCATAAGTGTGTTTAAATTTCTCAATCAATCCATCAATTTTTCGCTCTAACAAGTCATTAGCATCTTTACTTGGTGTCAAAATTTTCACACCAACCCCTGCATCGTCAATCATATAGTAGACGGTCAGTTTTTTCCACCAATAGTCACTTGTAGAATTTTTCAAGGTTGTTTCTGTCGTATCTAATTCACTAGCAATTTTTTTCAACTCACTAGGCTCTACATCATTGAAAAGATAAGCTCCATTCAAATTCCCATCAATCAATTTCCCGTAGAAATCACTATAACCACCAATTTGATGATTCAAAATCGTTTTAGCTGAATCTTCTGGAGGGGTGATTTTATAGCTGATATAAGTTGAATAACTTGTTGTGTCTTTGACAGTATTTTTATTCTTAACTGCTTTAATTGTAAATGGTACAGCAATAAGAGCAAATAAAGCGATGAGAGCTAAAATATTTGCTTTTCGTTTTTTATAAAGATTTGCAAACAAATCAGCTACTGAATAATGTTCAAACATGATTTTTTTCTCCTTTGTTGAGTAGATACTGGTTCTCTTTTGTAAGCATTTTTGCTACAAATATCATCACAAGAACAATTCCCCAGAATTGCATTGTAAATAGATTGAAGAAACTTTCTGAAAAGCTACTTCTTGGCATAAAGAATAGATTATTCAAGATGAGTAGGGACAAGGCAAATAGGATTGTTCTTGAACGATAGGCTACTTGCAGCATGGCTATGAATAGCATACCGAGTAAGAGACTAAGTAGAAAGACCCCTATCATACCATAGTCTGTATACAACTCCATGATATAACTACTTCCGATACCATGTCCTTTCAAGTATTCCTTGTTCAAAACAAGATAGGACAAATTGTGGGCATAACTATTACTATCGATAGCTAGCTCCACACTATTGGTTGTATGTTCAAAGGCTTTTCCTCCGAAAATGGCCCCCAAGCTTCCCCTTGCAAAATAATCAAGAACAGGACCAAAAGTAAAATTACGGAAATCTCGGTAAGGGAGGCTACTGTTAAATAGAAAACCTCGAGCCAGAACGCCAAAACTGGTTCCTTGTTTATAGATAAAGTCAAGCAAGATATCCCAGAAACCTGTATGGGAAACTTGGACATTATCCCGCACATAATTGAGCACTCCCATCGCTAACATGAGAATAGGAGAACCTACAAAAATTGCTAACTTTTCTTTAAACCCAATCCATTTTCCCTTTTCAGTTTGCTCCCGCATAAAGTAATAAACAAAAGCAAATAAAATACTTAAAATAAAGGGATTTCGTGTCCCGATTGCCAAATGAATGGTATTAGCTGCAATAAAGGAGATAAGCACTGCTGTTGCCTGCCATTTCTTTGGCTTGGTTGCCAAATACATACACATTGCATAGACCGTAAAGGTTGATAAGATATAGGTAAAATAAGGCAGTTTACTTTCAAAATTTGCATAGTAGGCATAGTAGGAAGTCTGCAAGCGATACAGGAGTCGTTCAAATAAGCGAATGAAATAGAAAGGATAGGTTAGAAGAAAAACTCCTAGTGATACAAAGCGTAACCTCTTGGTATAAACCTCTTTTAGAGAATTTCCTATATTTGCTACTTTTATTTTCTTCCTAGCTATGAAGTAACGAGCCAGGACGCCTCCTGTGGTCAAGCCCAGAATCGAAACCATGACGACTATAAAGGCAAAACGATAGGCTATCGGATGATAGGTATCCAGAGCGCCATCCCTAAAATAATCAATGGTCGGTCTTGATACTAGGAAGACAAAAATAGTTAAATAGAAAATAAAATGGATTAAGTAATACTTGATATCATTCCAACAAGCAATTAAGCTACTAACCAGTAAGAACAATAAAGTAGAAAGCAAGCTAACATTGTTATTATTAAACAGATACACAATTCCACTTACTAGCGTCAAGGCATAACTGACTATGGTCAAACTAAATAATAATCGTTTTCCATCAATCACTTGCTCACCCCCGTTCTAATGTAATTTTTTAGATTTTTCAATATTTTTCAGTAATAAGAATCGGTATAAGGAAATGTTTATGAATAGAGCCAGAGCACTAATTCTTCTCCCCTTACGGAAAATTGGATTCCTAGCAATAGCAAAGGCATGGCTTTTTAAAAAACGATGAATCTGAGAATAGGCTTCAAACTGTTTATACTGATCATCTAGCAACATCTTATCCAGAATAAAGAAGTAAGCATAGGCCAATCTGAAAAAAGCGACCTCTTTCAAATCAGGATAGTTTTTCATAACTTCATTGTAAAACTTTTGGTAGATATCAATATAGGCTAAATCCTTCTCTGCATAGGGTTTAGTCGTAATACTATCCCCTCTATGGAAATAGTAATAATAGGGTTTAGTATTAACCACGTACTTCTTAGCCAACTTGATCAAATCAAAATGATAATAGGCATCTTCGTAAATCAATCCCTTTGGAAAGGATAGGGCAGTTGCAATCTCTCTCTTGATTAGCTTATTGCAGATCGTTCCAGGTATTTTTTCACCTATGAGGTATTCCCTTAAAAATGTTTGAGAATCACAGACAAAATAGTCATCCTGATTGGCTGACTGTGGGCTTTCATCATTAGCATAGACATTCATGACACCACAGCTCGAAACATCCGCATCTTCTTGAATTAATTGCTCATATAAGCTCTGAATCATTTCTGGATGGATATAATCATCTGAATCAATAAAAATCAGATAATCTCCGTGAGCCTGCTTCATTCCATCATTTCGTGCTTGCGACAATCCTTCGTTCTTTTTATGAAGCACTGACACCCTATCATCTTGTTCAGCGATTGCATCACACAAGCGACCACTTTCATCCGTTGCTCCATCATCAACAAGAATGATTTCCAGATTCTGATAGGTCTGCTTCTGAATGGAAGCTATCGATTTTTCTAGGTACTGCGCCACATTATAGACTGGCACAATGACACTAATTAATGCAGTTTCCATGCTACTCCTCTAATAGTTTTTCTACTTGTTCGATTTGTTTGGCAATTGTGAATTGTTGAATGAATTGGCTAGCCTCATTGACATCGAAGTTTGAGGCAGAGGTCATGTAGTTCGTAATTGCCTGAGCTGCTTCTTGATTGCTCTCAATGATTTGTCCAAATTGTCCTTCTTGGGATAATTCCTCAGCCCCTCCAACATCCGTAGAGACAAAAGGAAGTCCAAGACTCAAGGCCTCCACATACACTCCAGGAAAACCTTCTTGTTTAGACATAGACAAGAGGACCTTCATCTGAGACAAATATTGATAAGGATTTTTTTGATAACCAAGGAAATGTACATAGTCCTCAAGCCCATACTCTTTGACTCGTTTTTTCAGTTCCTCTTCCATATCACCAGCCCCGATAAAATAGAGATGATAGTTTTTTCCCTCTTGGTGTAATAATCGTATCACTTCCACCACACGGTCAGAACCCTTATTTTCCTCAATCCGTCCGATAGTACAGATACTTTGAGGCGCAATCTCGATATCGATCTTCTCTTGAGATTTTTCTAGAATAGTCTGAAAATCATATCCATTGTAGACTGTCTGTAATTTAGAAGCATAATCTGGATAAACTTCCTTGATAGAATGACTGGTCTTTTTTGAAATTCCTACAATGGTATCCGCAGAGTTCAACTGACGTCTATGTGATTCTCTTTTGGAGCTATCCTTAAGAAATTCTTCGATACTTCCATGAATCCAAGAGATTTTCTTGACTTCTTTTCTTTTAGAAAACAACAGTGGAGGATTCATAATGGTAAAAGAAACTTCAACATCATAATCATCTTTCACAAGCAAGCGACGAGTCAGTCTTGGAAAATAAATTCTCATTCTCCACAAAAGAGCTCGAATCCATCTGGCTTGGCGATAATCTTGAAGGGATTTTAAAATGCCTACATGCTTAGGAACAGATTCGTATCCCTTGTCAAAGTGCTCCATTTCAAGAATATCAATATCATACTTTTCTGGATCCAGATTTGAAACAATTGTAG
Organism: uncultured Streptococcus sp.; assembly: GCA_963525985.1. Taxonomy (GTDB): domain Bacteria; phylum Bacillota; class Bacilli; order Lactobacillales; family Streptococcaceae; genus Streptococcus. The sequence continues at coordinate 15,959 of CAURMD010000002.1, forward strand.
ACAAGATTTTTTCTGCACCGCCTCCGAGAGAAAAAGACCACATAAAAAATAAGATTTTTTTCTTAGCCACCATATTCTCCCTTGTATTCTGTATAAGACTTATCCATATCAGCGATGACAGCATCATGATGCGGTACTTGCTTATTTGCTGGTGGTGGCGTCATATAATCTCCAAAAGCAGTGCTGAGATAGGCATCGTAGCCAACTGGAATAGGCATCTCTGTCCCTTCAAATGGTAAGAAAAGATTGTCTTCAAAAGATGCGATTGGGTACTTGTTTCTCATGTAGCCAGGACCTGAGCATAATTCTGTGATGCCATCGCTCTCAGCCAAATCATACTTAGTCATTTCTTTCTCAGCTTTTTTCCAAATGCGATAACGGAGAAATTTTGGAGTCACACCCAGTAAAATACGGCTTCCCCATTTCATAAGTGCGCCATGCTTTTCTGGAATAGTTTGAGCACAAAAAAGAGAATAAATCAGTGCCCAACGAACCTGTTTTTTCCGCTCAGCTGGATTTTTAGGATAATAATCTAAAGGCAAAACATCCAAAGCCAAACCATGTGGCAAATCCAAATCTTGCTGGTAAGGTTTAATGCAGGTAGTTTCCTTGTCACGAATGGTAATAAAAAGATTACGGTCGACAAAATCCTTGTGACTCTTTGACAAGAAATAACGTTCATCTGCATAACGAGGCCATAATTCTGCTAGTTTTTCATAATCCTTACGAGGCATAAAAAAGTCTAGATCGTCATCCCAAGGAATGAAACCCTTGTTTCGAAGGGCACCAATAGCACCTCCTCCACAGAGGTAACAAAGCAAATTATGTTCTTTACAAAAAGCCACAAAATATTCAGCCATCTCCAGACTACGAGCCTGAATTGCTTTTAAATCAGTCATATTGTTCATTTTTCTTTCTATCGTATCGTTTCATTATACCACAAATAGGGGGTGAAAATCTATTGCAGACTGTAAAAAATCAAAGCCTGACTGCTAGATAAATAGCCTTCAAGCTTTGATTTTTCTGTCTTATCTTATCTCAAGCCCATCTGAGATAATTTATTCTGATATTTGTTTTGATCGACCAGCAAGCCCAAGCCTCCATAAACATCATAGGCATCTACCCAGTCACCAAGTTCTGGAATCGTCAGCTTTTCAATACCATTTTTTGCTCCATCCAAAACAGATAAACCGTTTGTTAGGAGGAAAGTATAGGGTGCATTGGTTGAGGTCATAGCAAAAACCTTTCCAAGAGCTTCAGAACCAGTGAAAAGTTTAGTAGGATCTTTAATTTGCTCTAAAATTGCTGTTAAAACTTGTTGCTGTCTTTTTGTACGGCCGTAATCCGCCTCATCGTCATCACGGAAACGAGCATAATTGAGCAGGGTCGAGCCATTCATCTGCTGTTTTCCGACTTTGATGGTTTGGGTTGGAGACTCAGTCTCAGTAGCGTGTAAATCATCTCCGACTGTAGCTTCTGTTAGTGGACGCCCATTCAATGTTGAAAATTGAGCATCAATTGTCACCCCATCAGGGAAAAGTGTGTCAATCGCTGTAGCAAAGGCCTGAAAATCGACCAAGGCATAGTACTTAATGTCCAAGTCAAAATTATCTTTCAAGACTTGGCGAACCATTTCTGCCCCTTTTTGCCCCTCTTGTTCTCCTAACTCGTAGGCTACGTTTAACTTGTTATCCGTCTGTTTTCTACCGTTAATCACTTGACTATAACCATCTATATAGACCAAATTATCACGCATGAAACTGACTAGCTTGATTTTCTTGTTCGAACCTCCGACATTTAAGACCATAATAGAGTCAGTCCGCGTCTCAGCACTATTTTGACCGATTCGACCGTCCGTCCCCATGATCAAAATATTAACTCCATCTCTAGTATCTTGACCATTAAAAACTTGAACCTGTGCTGCCTTGGCATCAGCAGTTTTCTTTGCGCTAGCATCTTGGTAACCACGTAAAAACATGAATACCATGGCTAAAGCCACACAGACTAGAAGAGAGAAAATTACCATAAAAATGCGTTTAAGACGGAGCTTCCGTCTTTTCTTTTTGGGAGGAGCAGAGAGTGCTTGTGATTTGGATTGTGAGCGACTCCGGTTCGCATAGCTCGGTAAGTCAACCTGCTCTTCTCTTTCTTGTTCCAAGCTGGAACTACTATTTACCCTAGAAAGAGTTAGCTTTTCTTGCAAATAGGCAAACTCTTTTTTCTCTCGCTCATTGAGGTAGTGAATATTCTTAAGTAGATAGTCATAACGCAACTGCTCATGATGGCTTAAAGGATTTTCTTTACTCATCTTCTCTCCTTTCCATGGTCTGATATTGGATAAATAGGATAGGCGCCCAGTACTTTATACTGGATTCCAATCGCTTCTAGTTCTTTTTGGGCAAAGTGGACCAAGACCTTATCAGTATAATCCACATCAATAATGAAAAAGTATTCGCCTAGCGCTGTCTTGAGTGGACGACTTTCAATTTTTGTTAAGTCAATTCCTCGCCAAGCAAAGGTCGACAGGGCCTTATAAAGTGCACCTGGAAGGTTGTCAGGTAAGGTCAAGGCCAAACTCATTTTCTCAGTTTGTGCTTGCAAGGGAATAGCTGCACCTTCAGCTCCCAGAACCCAGAAACGTGTGAAATTGGCTTCCATTTCCTGAATATCCTCGGCAATCAGTTCCAAGCCATATTCTTCAGCAGAACTTCTAGGTGCAATTGCTGCATAAGGCTGGTCTGGATGTTCGGAAATAAAACGGGCCGCATAGGCTGTACTAGCTGTTACCTCGATTTGAGCCTCTGGATACTGTTCATCGATGAATTTCTTACCTTGCGCCAAAGCCTGTGGATGAGAAAAAATCTTTTCAATCTTAGTATGACCTGGGACTACCATCAACTGCTGATGAATAGGCTGAACGATTTCTGCAACTGCTTGAATGCGAGCCTGATGAAAAAGGTAGTCCAAGGTTTCATGAACACTACCCTCGATAGAATTTTCAACTGGCACCACAGAATAGTCCACCAAGCCTTGCTCATAGGCCTTGATGACATCTGTAATGTTGGCAAAGGCCTGCAATTCCTCCTGAGGAAAAGCTGTCTGCACAACGTGGTGTGAAAATGATCCCTTGGGACCTAGATAAGCAATTTTCATCTCAGTTCCTCTATAATTTCCTCTGGGCTTAGCTCGGTCACATCCAAAACCCGACTAGCTACTTCCTCATACCAAGCCTGTCTTTCTTGAAAAATAGCTGCTAGTTCTTCCTTGCTATTATTTAGAAAAAGCGGACGCTGATTGTCCTTATCAGCTGCGATACGTTGGTAGAGGGTTTCAAAATCTGCTTTCAGGTAGATGTTATCTGTATTAGTCTTGAGTAAGTCACGATTTCTCTGAGAAATAACCACTCCTCCTCCAGTTGACACGACTTGATCTCTTTGTAGTAAATCAGCTAGGACTTCTGATTCTATCTGACGAAAGGCCGCTTCTCCCTTTTCAGCGAAAAAATTCGCAATGGACATACCTAGGCGTTTCTCAATCAGAGCATCCATATCAAGGTAATCTGGGTCTAATACTCTAGCGATTGTGGATTTGCCCGCCCCCATAAATCCTAGTAATACCTTAGCCATGAATCAAGTTCTCCAAATCATCAAAGAAGCTAGGATAGCTGGTATTGATAGCCTCAGCACGGTCAAGCGCCACTTCTCCATCTGCAACCAAGAGGGCCGCGATAGCCGTCATCATGCCGATACGATGGTCTCCAAAAGTATTGACTCTAGCACCGTGAAGAGTTGATTTTCCTTTGATAATCATCCCATCTGCCGTAGGAGTAATATCTGCTCCCATGCTATTTAAGGCGTCTGCCACAACCTGAATACGGTCTGTTTCCTTAACCTTGAGCTCCTCAGCATCTTTGATAACTGTTACACCATGTGCTTGGGTAGCCAGAAGAGCAATAATGGGCAATTCATCAATCAAGCGTGGAATCAAAGCGCCACCAATTTCTATTCCTTTCAAGTCAGAAGATTCAACAATCAAGGTAGCAGATTTAGCGACTGGGTCAATTTCAGTCATTTCCAATTTTCCACCCATGGCACGAATGACATCGATAATACCGGTGCGCGTTTCGTTGATACCCACATTCTGCAGCACTACACGAGAGTTTGGAACAATCAAACCTGCGACTAACCAAAAGGCTGCACTGGAAATATCTCCTGGAACAACCACCTTTTGTCCTGTCAATTTTTGCGGTCCTTGGACTGTGATTTTCTTGCCATCCACACTTAAATGACCACCAAATTGTTGCAACATATCTTCAGTATGATTACGGGTGCACTCTTTTTCGATAATAACAGACTCCCCCTGAGCCTGCAAGGCCGCAAACATCAAAGCTGACTTAACTTGGGCAGAGGCAATCGGCAACTCATATTGAATAGGTCTTAGGGTTTTCGTCCCTTTTAAGTGAAGGGGAGGCAGGTCTCGCTCGGTTTGCCCTGAAATACTAACGCCCATTTTTTTCAGTGGAATCGTCACACGGTCCATAGGACGTTTGGAAAGACTGTCATCTCCAAACATTTCTACTTCAAAGTCTGCACCAGCAAGGACACCTGAAATCAGGCGAATAGAGGTGCCAGAATTTCCCATATCAAGGGCATTTTGCGGAGCTTTTAGGCCGTCCATACCGACACCTTGAATGGTAATAACCCCATCTTTATCCTCAATCTCAACACCAAGGTCACGAAAAACTTTAATAGTTGAGAGCACGTCCTCGCCACGCAAAATATCATAAACCTTGGTCTCACCCTCAGCCAAACTTCCAAAGATAATGGAACGGTGGCTGATAGACTTGTCACCTGGAACGCGGATACTGCCATGTAAGTGGCTAATGTTTGTTTTTAGTTTCATATTGGACCTCATACTTGCAATACTTTTACCTATTTTATCATAAAAAGCCAGAAATTCCTTAAAAATTCCTGACTTTATGATAGTTATTTTCTTATTTTAGTAATTCTGAAACTGGTTCAAAAACAATTTTTTCAATGTCAGAAAGATAAATTGCCAATTGTTGTTGCTTGGTAAAGAATTCTGACAAGAGGCTATTCCCCTGAATCTGTTTACCAAAGCCTTCCATTTTCGCTTGAAAGGAAGCGTCTGGCATTTGACCTGTCTGCGCTAGTCTTTGAATTTCCTCTTGGAAGGCAACGTACTCTGTAAAGATTTTACTTGCCTCAGCATCTACTGAAATCGCATCTTTAGCTGCTTTGACAGCCTTGTATTCTGGCAATTCGCGTAGACCGCGACTGAGTTCGTTTGCACTATCGTAAATATTTGACATGATTTTCTCCTTATTTATTTCTTTTAAAATTACTAGTCACTCTGTGGTCTTTATTATTGTGCAATCACTTTTATATGACCTCTTGAATATCCATTGCTTAATTCCTTATCTGGTATATACTCTATCTTCAAAGTTCCTAAATTAGAATCTGTTTTTATTTCATTTGACATAAGATTATCAAAATAGTTATTTATCTCATCATCAGATAAGGATGATTCAATCGATTTAACAATATCATGAAATACTTCTTTCATTCCTGCAACACCAGATTCACTATTTTCATTTGTCTGATTTATTGTTACATTGATTTTATAAGTATCATTTGCATGTAAAAGTTCCAAGTAGTATCCGTAGCTTGATGCGAAATATTTTATTTTTATATTTCCTTTTTTGATATTTTCTAATGGGCTATTAGAATTTTGATTATAGCCATTGATAAACTCATTAATAATTCTATCGTCTACATACTTGAATTGTTTTTCTCTTAACTTATTTCCTTGTTGGATGGTTCATTTTTTGTCTCGACACTTGCTTCTGAATTAGTTTTCACATCTTTTTTAACAGCGTAAGCTCTAAGTAAGATAAAAGAAATAAAGATAATACCAAATATGAATCTAGGCTCTATTTTAGGCATATTTTTCTCCTTATTTGATGACGACTGTATAGTCTGTATTTTCTGTTATGAGATGTTCGGCTCTTTCCAAGTCTTGAGCGTTTTTAAATGAAATTTGTAGGATCCCGTGAATATCTTCACGGTTTTCCTCATTGATGTGAATATTAACCAAGGAAGTTCCACGTAGCAATTCCAAAATCCTCAAGATGACATCTTCTTCATCGGGAACATCGACATAGAGGTCGTAAGAGCTATCCACACCACCACGCTTATGGATTTCCATGGCCTGACGTTGCTCACGCGCTTGGTTGAAAAAGTTCCAGATCTGCTCTTCATCTCCCTTGCTGATAGCCTGACCAACCTCATCCAAACGTTCCTTAAAATCCTCAATTCGCTCTAGGATAGTCTCGCGATTGGACAAGAGAATGGAGGTCCACATACCTGGCTCGCTTTCCGCAATTCGGGTCATATCTCGAAAACCACCGGCCGCAAAGCGCCTTGCCATCTCATGTTCTTGAGCATAAACCGCGGTCTGTTCCATGAGACTAGAAGCCAGAATATGAGGAAAATGGCTAATCTGAGAAGTGACACGATCATGCTCCTTGGCATCAATTTCGATAAAACGAGCATGAAGACCTGAAAGTAAGTCCTTCATTTCCTCAAGTGTGCCAGGACTTGTCAGCCTCGAAGGTGTAAAGATATAATAGGCATTTTCAAAAAGATTGACATCCGCAGAAGCAGCCCCTGTCTTGTGACTACCAGCCATGGGATGGGCCCCGACAAAGCGAACAGACTTGCCAGACAAATACTGCTCCGCCGCATCTATAATAGCTGACTTGGTCGAACCAGCATCTGAAATAATGACGCCTTCTTTCAAATCCAAGTTGACTAATTCCTTAATAAAAGCAATGGTTTGTTTGATTGGCAAGCTAAGAATAATAATATCCGCAAGAGGAGCAAAACTAGCAAAATCATCCGTTGCACGGTCAATCATGCCTTCTTTCAAGGCGATATCTCTCGAAGCTTGACTGCGATTATAACCTAAAATTTCATAATCTGGATGATCGCGTTTGATACCAAGTGCCATAGAGGCTCCAATCAATCCAAGACCCGCGATATAGACTGTTTTTGCCATAGGAACTCCTTAATAGTTCTTTGTATAGTCTCGGTGTTTGGCCACCGCTTCTTTTAATTCCTCTAGATTATCTGATGAGAATTTTTCAAGGATTTCTTGTGCCAGAACCGTTGCCACAACGGCTTCCATGACCACACCTGCTGCTGGAAGAGCAGTCGGATCACTTCTCTCAACGGTTGCCTTGTAGGGTTCATGGGTTTCGATATCCACACTCATGAGTGGTTTGTAGAGAGTAGGAATGGGCTTCATAACTCCACGAACAACGATAGGTTGCCCATTGGTCATACCACCTTCAAAGCCGCCCAGATTGTTGGTACGGCGAGTATAGCCGTCTTCTTTAGACCAGAGAATTTCATCCATAACTTGGCTACCTTTGCGGTAACCAGCTTCAAAGCCAAGACCAAATTCCACCCCTTTAAAAGCATTGATAGAGACAACTGCCTGAGCCAATCGCGCATCCAATTTTCTGTCCCATTGGACATAGGAACCAAGGCCAACTGGTACACCTCCAACGACTGTCTCCACAACTCCACCGATGGTATCACCGTCACGTTTGATTTGGTCAATATAATCCTTGATTTCCTGTTCTCTTTCTTGGTTGACAATAGAAACATCAGACTGGGCAGCTCGTTCCTTAATCTCAGTGACTGTCAGATTTTCAGGTACATCAATTTCCTTGCCACCAAAGACAACGACATGGTTGGTAATCTCCATATCCAGTTCAGCCAAGAGGCGTTTGGCTACTGCCCCAACTGCCACCCGCATGGTTGTTTCACGAGCTGATGAACGTTCCAAGGAATTTCGCAAATCATCAAAACGGTACTTGATGCCCCCAACCAAATCGGCATGACCTGGGCGAGGATGAGTGATTTTCCGTTTGCTTTTAAGGCGGTCTTCAATGTCTTCTGCAGACATGATATCCAGCCATTTTTGGTGGTCCTTATTGATGACATCCATGGTAATAGGAGCCCCTGTCGTCTTCCCGTGACGAACGCCCGAAGTAAAGACAACCTGGTCACTCTCAATCTTCATACGACCACCGCGGCCATATCCACCCTGACGACGTTTCAAATCCTCATTGATGTCCTCTGCTGTCAAAGGAAGTCCAGCTGGAATTCCTTCAATGATAGCCGTCAGACGAGGGCCGTGTGATTCTCCTGCAGTTAAATATCTCATACACTCTCCTTATTTTACCAAGTAGTCTTTCATCTCTTCCAGAGAAACTGGGTGAATGGTCGCCGAACCAAGCTCTGGCACCAAGACCAATTTCAAGGTATTGCCACGCGCTTTCTTGTCATGTGTCAAAGCCTGATAAAGCTTGTCAACATCCCAGTTTTCATAGTCAACAGGTAGTCCAAATTTCTGACACATCTTTGTGATAGATTGCGTAATGCCAGCTGGCATGAGGCCTTTTTCCTCAGCAACCTTGGAAATCTGAACCATGCCCATGGCTACAGCCTCTCCATGCATGACCTTGCCATAGCCGGCCGTCGCTTCAATGGCATGACCAATAGTGTGACCAAAGTTGAGGTAAAGGCGTACACCATTGTCCAACTCATCCTCAACTACCATCTTGCGCTTGACCTGACAGGAATGTTCAATCAAGGTCTCTGCATATTCCAGTATGCTCTCCACAGAACCATCCAGTTCCGTCAATAAAGTCCATAGTTCTGGATCCTCAATCAAGCCATACTTGATAACTTCACCCATTCCTTCAATCAACTCTCTTTTTCCGAGGGTTTCAAGAACAAGTGGGTCAATCAGAACCCCATCTGGTTGGGCAAAGGTACCCACCATATTCTTAGCAAATGGAGTGTTAACGCCTGTCTTTCCACCGATAGAAGAATCCACCTGGGCAGTCAAACTGGTCGGAATCTGAACAAAATGAATACCCCGCATATAGGTAGAGGCCACAAAACCAGCCAAATCCCCAACGACACCACCACCAAGAGCCACGATTCCATCGCTACGAGTCAGGCCCTGCTTAACTAGAAATTCATAGACTTTCTGAACAGTAGTTAAATTCTTTCGTTCTTCCCCTTCTAAAAAGTCAAATACCGCTACCTGAAAACCAGCATCTTCTAGGCTTAGCTTGATCTTCTCTGCATAGAGAGAGGCTACATGATTGTCTGTTACAATGACTACTTTTTGTGGTTGCCAGAGTTCTCGCAACCACTGACCAGCCTGAGGCAGACAACCTTTTTCAATCTGAATATCATAAGGATGATGAGGAATATCGATTCTGATTTTCATAGGAGAATCTCCCTTTCTTTATTGGTATTTTTCTGTTAAGGACTGCCAAATCTCTTCTGTTGGCATTTCCTTGCCTGTCCACAGTTGAAAAGCTTCTGCAGCTTGATAGAGCAACATTCCCAGACCATTGACAACTGGATTGCCCTGATTTCTAGCCCATTTCAAAAATGGTGTTTCAAAGGGTTGGTAAATGATATCTGCTACTAAAAGAGTTTCTGGTAGGACAATGTTTTCAGGAACTGGAGATGATTGACCATCCATTCCTACACTTGTCGCATTGACCAGTAAATCCGACTCGGCAATCCTTGCTTGCAGTTCAGAAACATCTTCTAAAGCATACAAGTCCACTTTAAAGCCTGTCTGCTCCTGTAATTTGTCTAGGTAAGGTCTTGTTTTTTCCATGGAAACTGAACGAACAAAGACCGAAATCTGACTGACACCATCCAAAATAGCTTGAGCCAGAATGGACTTGGCCGCACCACCTGCACCCAGCAAGATCATCTTCTTGCCTGTAATTGTAAAAGAAGGCAAGCTCTTAAAAAATCCCTTGCCATCTGTATTATATCCAATTAAATTGCCATTCTCATTGACAACCGTATTAACCGCACCAATCAAGCGTGCTTCATCGCTCAATTCATCCAAATAAGGAATCACTTGCTCCTTATAGGGCATGGATAGGTTGATACCAAACATCTGGTAGCGACGAATATTATCCACCGTTTCTGCTAAGTCACTCGCTTCAATCTCCCAAGCCACATAAGCACCGTTGGTAGCTGTCGCCTCGAAGGCGCTGTTGTGAATAAAGGGGGAAATAGAATGCTTAATAGGATTGGCAACAACTGCAGCTAAACGTGTATAGCCATCAAGCTTCATCTAAAATCTCCCTGATTTTTTTCATGCTAGCTAGAGAAATCTGACCTGGGGCACTTGCCTCATCCAGACTAGCAAAGGACCAGCTAGAACCAGTCACATCCGCAGTGATACGAGAAACCTTGCCCACCTTGCCCATAGAAATGGTCACATACTCCTGTTCAGGATTGAGGGTTTTAAAGCCTCGTGTATAGTTCATCAAGTCTAGCACATCCTGCTCCGTGTGAGCCATCACCGCAACCTTAACAAGTTTTGGATTTAAGCTCGTCAACTCTGACAAGATTTCCATCATATTTTCAGGTGTTTCTTGGAAATTGTGGTAACTCAAAACAAGATTTGGGAAGTCCAGCATTTCCTCAAAAACATCCTTGTAGCTGTAGTACTCAAAATCAATATAGTCTGGTTGATAGAGTTGCGCCACTTCCTTGATTAGATGGATATATTCTTCTGGAGAAAGTTCGATTTGTCCCCCCTCAGAGCGAGTTCGCAGCGTGAAAACCAACTCACGGCCTGCGAATTTTTCAAAAATAGCTGGAGCCACCTGCAAAATCGCTTCTTTAGGCAGATAGTCGGCACGCCATTCAATGATGTCGGCATCCAGGTACCTTGTGGCATCCAGAGCCTGGGCCTCCTCTAAACTTCTTGGCATTACTGAAACGATTAATTTCATTTACTAACCTTCATACTAATCACCTTGAGGTAATTACTACTTTCATCTTTTTTATTATAGGCAAAATCTGCTGGAAGACCGTATTTATTTAAAATCTGGTAACTTCTTCCTGCAAAGCCTTTATCAATTTGTTCTGTAAATTTCTGGCGGGATACATTGGCAGCATTGGTACTGGCAATGATAATCCCTTCCGGATTTAAAATCTCAAGACTCTGGGAAATCAACTTGTGATAATCCTTGGCCACAGAGAACGTTTGTTTTTTGTTCCGAGCAAAGCTAGGCGGATCTAGGACAATCACATCGTAGGTCAAGCCTTTTCGCTTGGCATACTTGAAATATTCAAAGACATCCATGACTATAAAACGATGGTTGTCTGTGCTAAGTCCATTTGCCTGAAAATGCGCTTGAGACAATTCTCGTGAACGTTTGGCTAGGTCGACAGAGGTTGTCTGGCTAGCTCCCCCCATGGCCGCAGCTACTGAAAAGGCTGCTGTGTAGGAAAACATATTGAGCAAGGATTTACCCATAGCCAACCCATCAACCAAGCTCCCACGAACCTCGTGCTGGTCTAGGAAAATCCCTGTCATCAAGCCATCATTCATAAAGACCTGATACAAGACACCATTTTCCAAAACAGTGAAAAAGTCAGGTGCTTCTTGACCATAAACATGGGCAGATTCATAGTCCAAACCCTTAAAGCGGATTTTCTCATAGGTCCCTAAGACCTCAGGGAAAACCTGTCTAAAGGCTTCTGATATAGTCTTACGAATCTGATAAACATAAGAGTTATACCAAGAAAAGACAGCATAGTCGCCATAAAGGTCCACTGTCAGACCGCCAAAGTCATCTCCCTCTTGGTTGAAGAGACGAAAGGCAGTTGTCAAATCATCTTGATAGTAAGCGCTTCTCTTTTCTTTAGCTTGTCTAAACAGCGTTTCAAAGAAAGCTTGATTGAAGGCCACCTTGTCCTTACTAACAAACCAGCCCAAGCCCTTGTTTTGCTGCGAAAGGTAGGCAGTTCCAAGAAAGGTTCCTTCTTGACGATAGACTTCTACTTCCTGATCCTTAAGATTGACATTCTCAAGATCACTGGCTTCTAGTAAAACTAACCCCTTAGCGAGCTTCTTTTCAACCCTTTTGCTGACTCTTATTCTATTCATAACTACCATTATATCAAATTTTTAGACAATTCTCAAAAAAGAAACTACCCTTGCTTTTTTACTCTTCTTTTAAAAAATGGTATACTAATACTAATAAAAAATTAGGAAGTAAATGTGTGAAAAGCAATTTTAACAAAATCCAAAAAGCCATCGGTACCAGACTGGGTTTTGTCCTAACCCTTTTAATCCTCTATTGGCTCAAAACCTTATTAGCCTATGCCGTTGACTTTAATTTAGATATTCAAGTGGGCAAGTTGCAGGGAAATTACCTTGCCTTTATCGCCTTTTTCAATCCCCTTCCTTTGGGACTCCTCCTGCTAGCTTCAGCCCTCTATGCTCGGTCAACCAAGATTTTTTATGGCCTGAGTATAGCTATTTATAGCCTTTTATTCATTTGGCTTTATTCTAACGTCTTTTACTATCGAGAATTTAGCGACTTTATCACGGCTAATACCATGAAGGTGGTCAGCAAGGTGTCTGTCGGCACTGCAGAACTAGAGTTACTGCGTCCTTGGGATTTTATCTATTTTATGGATTTCCCATTGCTGGCTTTCCTTTTCTATAAAAAATTCATCCAGCTGGATAGGAGACCCTTCAAATTCCGCTCCAGTGTTGCTATCACTGCTCTCTCAGCCCTGCTCTTTTCTGCTAATCTTTTCTTGGCTGAAATTGAACGTCCCGATCTCCTATCGCGAGGATTTTCTAATTATTATATTGTTCGTGCCCTTAGTTTACCAGCCTTTTTAGGTTATAGCGCCAATCAATCCTACAGTGCTAACAAAGAACGTGCCAAGGCCTCTGAGACTGATCTTCAACCTATTACAGATTATATTCAAGAACATTCTGCTAAGCCCAATCCAGACTATTTTGGCCTTGCCAAAAGGAAAAATGTGATTTATCTCCACTTGGAGAGTTTTCAGCAGTTCCTACTGGACTATAAACTCAACATAGATGGAACTGAGCATGAAGTCACTCCCTTCCTAAATTCACTCTACCATTCGCAATCAACCCTAGCCTTTTCGAATATCTTTAACCAAGTCAAGGCTGGTAAGACCTCAGATGCAGAAACCATGCTGGAAACTGGTTTGTTTGGACTTGACCAAGGTTCCTTCATGGTCAACTATGGAGGTACCAATACCCAGCAAGCTGCGCCTTTTATCCTATCAAAAAATGGCTACCAATCCAGTGCTGTCTTTCACGGCAATATTGGGACCTTCTGGAACCGAAATACGACCTACAAACAATGGGGCTATCAATACTTCTTTGATGCATCCTACTTCACCAAGCAAGACAGTAGCAATTCTTTCCAATATGGTTTAAATGATAAAATCATGATGAAAGATTCTATCCAGTATCTGGAGCATTTGCAGCAGCCTTTTTATGCCAAGTATATCACGGTGTCCAATCACTATCCCTATGCTAGCAATCTGACAGGCGATGAGCTTGGTTTCCCACTGGCTAAAACCAAAGATGAAACAATCAATGGCTACTTCCAAACAGCCAACTATCTGGATAGTGCCATCAAGGCTTTCTTTGACTATCTCAAAGAAAGTGGCCTCTATGAAAAATCCATCATCGTCATCTACGGAGACCATTATGGAATTTCTAACTCCCGCAATCCTGACCTGGCTCCTTTGATTGGCAAGACTTCTGAGAACTGGTCGAATTACGACAATGCCATGTTGCAACGAGTGCCTTTTATGGTGGTCATGCCTGGCTATGAAAAAGGACAAATCATCAATACCTACGGTGGACAAATCGATATCTTACCGACTCTCGAACACCTCCTTGGTATTGAGTCCAATTCCTTCCTTCAAGTTGGACAAGACCTCCTATCACCAGACCATCAAGAAATCGTTGCCTTTCGGACTGCAAATTCCTTCGTTACACCAAAATACACCAGCTACGACGGACGAACCTACTATACTGAGAGCGGTCTTGAAATCAGCAATCTTGATGAACAAACTCAGACTGAACTGGAAAGCGTTCGGCAGGCAGCCAGTCAACAGCTGAAAATCAGTGACCAGATTCAAACTGGCGATTTGATACGTTTTTACCAAAAAGATCATCTTGGAAAAGTTGATACTGAAAGTATTTCTTACCTCAATTCTTTACCAATTCTGCAAAAGATTGAACAGGAAAAAGGTAGTCAATCAACCAGTCTCTTTAGCCAACGACAAAGTAAAACCAGTGCTGACCTTTTCAAGGCACCAAGTTACCAAGAACTCCATCCAGAGTCGGCAGAAACCGAATCAAAATCACTATAAAAAAATGCTCTTCCATCGTGGAGGAGCATTTCTTTTATCAAATAAAATTCAACGAAAATCAAAGAACAAACTAGGAAACTAGCCTCATATTAACTGTGAAATTATAGGTAGAGAGGTTGTATCAGCAATATGTGTCTGTCAAATTTAGTGACAAAGGTAGAAGAAAGATGAAGAAATAAATCAGCTTCATCAGATATCTGGAAAATTTGATTTTATAGAAAAGCCTTTTGTTACAAACTCAATATGCTATCAATAAATAATATCATAGAAGCAACAATAATTATAATTTCACCTATCTGCATCATTCTATTTCGAACTTTAAATATATGTTCTATCAAAAATACTTGGATCACACACATTATAGGAATTAACGTTTTTGAAATTGAAAAATATCCAAATAAATAAACTATAAACAAAAATAATAGAACTATGTTATATTTCTTATTCAAAACATTCCTCCCTATATTTTTTTGATTGCCAATCGTAATAATTTACAACTACATTATAACAAACTATGAAAGTGTTTTATCAAATAAAATTTATCAAGCAAGCGACCAACCATCTCATCTTTTTTCTATTTCTGTCAATATGCGTGACAGGTAGTAATGATAGCCAAAAATAGCAAGACCAAGCAGGAGGATAAGAGCTCCTACTCCCAAGCTAATGGCAAGGATAGGGGAGAGAGACCGAACCAAGAACAAACTTGCTATGACTAAAATCATTAAGATAACACTATAAATTAAGAGTAAAACTATTGCTACTATACGATTTGAACGGTTCACCAAGTCCGTAATACTACTCCAATTTGTTGACAAATTTTTCACGTCCTTAAGGTAATGGTGGCAAGAAAGGATGACACTGGCAAGGATCCAGACTACAAGAAGGTAAATCATCGAAAGGATGGGCAAGCCTAGATATAGAGAAAGGCCAAGTAAAGTCAGAACTGGTAAAAAGGACTGGACAGCAAATATAATCCAAAATTTCACTTTCACATAACGAGCAAAGTCAAAGGGTAAACTCTTCAGAAAATCAACATTTTCCCTCTCCAAGGACAAGGCAATTGAATGCAGGCTGGTGATATTGTTATTGACAACTGCTATAAAGAGAGCTATAAAAAACAAGGGTAACCAGTATGGAGGATGAATGTCTGGAACTATCTGAGAATCTCGGATTTTGGAAATCAGACCAATCATCATGAGATAAGGAAGAAAAGCACTTGTAAAAAGCACTGTAATTACGCCAGTTCCCTGTCCCAAGAGGGTGAGGTGGTAGCGTAAAACCATACGGAAAAAGCCCTTTTTATTAGTAGTTGAAATTCTCTCCTTATTGCGACGTTCTTTCTTGACCTTCTCCTCACTGTTAAGCAGAATCACGTCATAAAAATGAGGAAGAACCTTCTTTTTGGTCAGGTAAAGCAAGAAAACAGTTAAAGCTATCCAAGCGAGCAGACCCAGGATGGCTTCTGTCGAAAAAGGAGCCACTGCTATTTTGTAAAAGATATGAAGAGGATAAAGGAGAAATGGAATGTCTCTAACTTTGTCAACAATACTTCCAAAAGTCGACTGTAGAAAGAGGACAAATATTAAAGGTATGAGAACCCCTATCCCAATCATCACATTCGAAAAAATAGACTGATACTTTCTGAAGACCGTAGTCTGAGCCAAGAAATGTACTGCCACTACCATCACTAAAGTAACAGAGACAAATAATAAGGCCAAGGACAGCAGCATCAAAGGCAAGCCCAGCCAAAGAGAAGGAGCTAGCCTAATATAGAGGACTAGAAAATAAGCTAGGATTGGTACAATTCCAGCTAGAGCTGGCAAGAGAACAGACAGTCCTTTAGCAATTATAATCTCTGATTCTTTAAAGGCATAGGGCCTATACGATGCCAAGTCCTTACTCTCATAAAAGACATTGTAAAATGCAGTGAAAGAAGTTGAAAAGGCAAGCACCAGTAAAATAGCAACCATGCTACTAAAAAAACTTGGCATTTCCTCAAAAGGAAAACGAAAGGCTATATTTATAAACATGAAAAGCATCAAGATACTAGAAAAAATGTAAGAACTTAGGACTCTAGCGGAAACATTTACTTTTTTTCCAGGATTTTTAGCTTGCTTCTTTCGTAGGTTAGCCAGATTCGCTTCTTGAGATGAATAGAGGATATTGATATCAACTAATTTTTTAATGACCTTGAGACGCATCTGCAACCTCCTCTTTTCTACCAGCAAGGCTAAGGTAGATACTTTCCAAAGACTGGTCTGGGTGGTCTTTTCTCAAGTCCTCTACGCTACCACAATAAATCAAATGCCCCTTTTTCAAAATGGCAATCCGATCACAGACTTGCTCAGCTACCTCTAGGACATGAGTTGAAAACAAGACTGTCTTGCCTTTTTGTGCATGTTCCTTCATCATTTGCTTCAAATCAAAGGCAGCCTGGGGATCCAAACCAGTCAAGGGTTCGTCCAAGACCCAAATATCAGGATCAGACAAGAGTGCCCCGATGACAAAGACTTTCTGACGCATTCCGTGAGAAAGGGTTTCAATAACCTGATAGCGGTTTTCAGCAAAATCAAAAACACTCAATAGCCTAGCTAGACTAGCCTCCAAGTCAGAGCTAGTCAGATCATAGGATGAAGCAATCAATTCCCAAAATTCATTGGCCGTTAAACGTAAAAATAAGTCAGGCGAGTCTGCTACGTAGCCAATCTTTCGTTTAATAGCCAAGCGATTTTCCGATAAATCCTGACCGTCTACCAAAATACGACCACTGCTGGGCGAAATGATACTGACTAAGGATTTTATAGTGGTCGATTTTCCAGCACCATTATGGCCAATCAAGCCCATAATTTCTCCATTTTCAATCTGCAAATTGAGATTGCTCAAAGCCTCTTTATCACCATACAACTTACTAACATTTTGAAATTCAATCATGGGATGACTCCTATCTTTATCTATATTACATACCATTATACTAGCACTTTGATACAAAAAAATCAACACTTTATTTTAAGTAGTTAAAATAGTTTCCTTCTATCTTATGCAAACGTTGGCGCTAAGCAATACTTTATGATAGAATAAAGAACAAGATTGACAAGTAAGAGGAAACATCATGCAAAATCAAACACTCATGCAATACTTTGAATGGTATCTGCCCCACGACGGTCAGCACTGGACGCGTCTGGCTGAAGATGCTCAACACCTAGCTGATCTGGGAATCAGCCACGTCTGGATGCCACCAGCTTTTAAGGCGACCAATGAAAAAGATGTAGGCTATGGGGTCTATGACTTATTCGACCTAGGAGAGTTTAACCAAAAAGGAACTGTCCGCACCAAGTATGGTTTTAAAGAAGACTATCTTCAAGCTATTCAAGCCCTAAAAGCACAGGGAATCCAACCTATGGCCGATGTGGTACTCAACCACAAGGCTGCAGCCGATCACATGGAAGCCTTTCAGGTTATCGAAGTGGATCCTGTAGATCGTACAGTTGAACTTGGAGAACCCTTCACCATCAATGGCTGGACTAGTTTTACCTTCGATGGTCGCCAAGATACCTACAATGACTTCCACTGGCACTGGTATCACTTCACAGGTACAGACTACGATGCCAAACGCCGTAAGTCTGGGATTTATCTCATCCAAGGGGACAACAAGGGATGGGCTAACGAGGAATTGGTCGATAACGAAAACGGAAACTACGACTACCTCATGTATGCCGATTTAGACTTTAAACATCCTGAAGTCATCCAAAATATCTATGACTGGGCTGACTGGTTCATGGAAACGACTGGTATTGCTGGTTTCCGCTTGGATGCCGTCAAACACATTGACTCTTTCTTCATGCGCAATTTTATCCGCGATATGAAGGAAAAATATGGTCAAGATTTCTATGTGTTCGGTGAATTTTGGAATCCAGACAAGGAAGCCAATCTGGACTATCTTGAAAAAACGGAAGAACGCTTTGACCTTGTCGATGTTCGTCTCCACCAGAATCTCTTTGAAGCTAGTCAAGCTGGCGCAAACTATGACCTTCGTGGTATTTTCACAGATAGCTTGGTTGAACTCAAGCCTGACAAGGCTGTGACTTTTGTCGACAACCACGATACTCAACGTGGTCAGGCTCTTGAGTCTACTGTTGAAGAATGGTTCAAACCAGCAGCCTATGCCCTCATTCTGTTACGCCAAGATGGGCTTCCATGTGTCTTTTACGGTGACTACTATGGGATTTCAGGGCAATATGCTCAACAAGATTTCAAAGAAGTCCTTGACCGCCTCCTAGCCATCCGAAAAGATTTGGCCTATGGAGAACAAAATGACTACTTTGATGATGCTAACTGTATCGGTTGGGTACGTTCAGGTGCTGAAAATCAATCCCCAATCGCAGTCCTTATCTCAAATGACCAAGAAAATAGCAAATCAATGTTTGTCGGCCAAGAATGGGCTAACCAAACCTTTGTAGATTTACTTGGAAACCACCAAGATCAAGTTACAATCGATGAGGAAGGTTATGGACAATTCCCAGTCTCAGCAAGATCTGTAAGTGTCTGGGCAGCCAATACTATTTAATAGTTCATAATATTCAAGCCAGATCCAATCAGATTTGGCTTTTTTGTATTCACAAAAAGACCTACCCAAATGGATAGATCTTTACTTGATTACAATTTACCTGCTACGGCATCCAACAATTCTTGGATTTTAGCTTGGTTGCTTCCTCCTGCCATGGCCATGTCTGGTTTACCACCACCACGTCCATCGACGATTGGTGCCAATTCTTTGACAAGGTTTCCTGCATGAAGGTCTTTTGTCTTGCTTGCTACAAGGACATTGACTTTGTCACCGATAGCGGCAACTAGGACAAGAAGATCAGAGTAGTCTTTTTGTTTCCAGTTATCTGCAAAAGTACGAAGGGCACCTGCATCTGATACAGAAACTTGGCTAGCAATGTAACGGTGACCGTTGACTTCCTTAACATCCTTGAAGATGTCGCCTGCAGCTGCAGCTGCGGCTTTTTCTTTCAACTCAGCATTTTCTTTTTGCAATTGACGAAGTTGTTCTTGAAGTCCTTCTACCTTGTGAGGTACTTCTTTAAGTTGAGGTGCTTTCAAAGTTGCTGCGACAGCTTTAAGAGCGTCTTCTTGTTCACGGTAGGCTTCAAAGGCTTCCTTACCAGTCACTGCCAAGATACGGCGAGTTCCTGATCCAATCCCTTCTTCTTTGACAATCTTGAAGAGGCCAATCTCAGAAGTGTTGCCAACGTGGGTACCACCACAAAGCTCGATAGAGTAGTCACCGATAGTGACAACACGGACTTCCTTACCGTATTTTTCACCAAAGAGGGCCATAGCTCCCATTTCTTTAGCAGTGTCAATATCCGTTTCAACTGTCTTCACTTCAAGAGCTTCCCAGATTTTTTCATTGACTTGCTGTTCAATGGCACGCAATTCTTCAGCAGTCACAGCTTGGAAGTGAGTAAAGTCAAAGCGAAGGAATTCAACTTCGTTAAGAGAGCCTGCTTGTGTTGCGTGGTTTCCAAGGACGTTGTGAAGGGCAGCGTGAAGCAAGTGAGTCGCAGTGTGGTTTTTCATAACACGGTGACGACGATTTGTATCAATTGCCAAGGTATATTCTTGGTTCAAAGCAAGCGGTGCAAGGACTTCAACCGTGTGAAGTGCTTGTCCATTCGGAGCTTTTTGAACATTTGTCACAGTAGCCACAACGTTTCCTGCAGCATCCAAGATTTGACCGTGGTCAGCTACCTGTCCACCCATTTCAGCGTAGAATGGCGTTTCCGCAAAGATAAGTGAGGCAATTCCTTCTGATACAGCTTCTACTTCTGCATTGTCAGCCACGATAGCCACCAATTTAGAAGACAATTGGCTAGCATTGTAGTTGAAGACACTTTCTACAGTGATGTTTTGAAGGGTTTCATTTTGCATACCCATTGAGCCACCCTTGACAGCTGAGGCACGCGCACGTTCTTGCTGTTCTTTCATGGCTGCTTCAAAACCTTCACGGTCTACAGTCATACCAGCTTCTTCAGCGATTTCTTCAGTCAATTCAACTGGAAATCCATAAGTGTCATAAAGTTTGAATACATCTTGACCAGCAATGACAGATTGACCTTTTTCTTTCAAGTCAGCTACAATGCCTTGGGCAAAGTGTTGACCTGAGTGAAGGGTACGAGCAAATGATTCTTCTTCGCTCTTAACGATTTTTTCGATAAAGTCACGTTTTTCAAGCACTTCTGGGTAGTAGCTTTCCATGATTTTTCCAACAGTTGGAACGAGTTTGTAAAGGAAAGGCTCGTTGATTCCCAATTTTTGACCATGCATAGAAGCACGACGAAGAAGACGACGAAGGACGTAACCACGACCTTCATTTCCAGGAAGGGCACCATCACCGATGGCAAATGAAAGTGAACGGATGTGGTCAGCGATGACCTTAAAGCTCATGTTGTCGCCATCTTGGTCATAAACCTTACCAGACAATTTCTCCACTTCACGAATGATTGGCATGAAGAGGTCTGTTTCAAAGTTAGTCTTAGCCCCTTGGATAACCGCCACCAAACGCTCCAAACCAGCGCCCGTATCAATGTTCTTGTGTGGCAATTCCTTGTACTCGCTACGAGGAACAGCAGGGTCTGCGTTAAATTGTGACAAAACGATGTTCCAGATTTCGATATAACGGTCGTTTTCGATATCTTCTGCAAGAAGGCGAAGACCGATATTTTCTGGGTCAAAAGCTTCTCCACGGTCAAAGAAAATCTCTGTATCTGGTCCAGAAGGTCCTGCACCGATTTCCCAGAAGTTATCTTCGATTGGAATTAAGTGGCTTGGGTCCACTCCCACTTCAATCCAGCGGTTGTAAGAATCTTTATCATCTGGATAGTAGGTCATGTAAAGTTTCTCAGCTGGGAAGTCAAACCATTCTGGGCTGGTCAAAAGCTCATAAGCCCAAGTGATAGCTTCATCACGGAAGTAATCCCCGATAGAGAAGTTCCCCAACATTTCAAACATGGTATGGTGACGTGCAGTCTTCCCTACGTTTTCAATGTCGTTTGTACGGATAGCCTTTTGCGCATTGGTAATACGTGGATTTTCAGGGATAATAGTCCCATCAAAGTATTTCTTAAGCGTTGCTACTCCAGAGTTGATCCACAAAAGAGTTGGGTCATTTACAGGAACCAAGCTCACTGATGGTTCTACTGAGTGACCTTTGGTTGCCCAGAAATCAAGCCACATTTGGCGTACTTGTGCACTAGATAGTTGTTTCATATTGTCTCCTTATTTACTTGTTTAATGTTGTGTTCGGCTTTCCATCATCTCCACATAGTCAATCGCGACACAGAGGGAAATGACTAGGTCTGCATAAGCGTCCTCAAGGACGGTTACATTATAGGTAGATGTCAGATGGAAGAGTTCTTTCTTGATTTCCGCAATCAACTGATCGCGATCATCCAGCAGTTTGAAATCCAAATCCCAGATATTGCCCTCGATACGAAGACCTAGATTATCAAACTCATACTTATCTCGCCAGAAGGTCAACTTCTTACGAATGACAAAACTCGAGCCATCCCGAAGCTGAATCTCAAAACGAGGAAGCAAGGTCAAGATTTCTTTACTGATCTGACTGACCTGTTCACCAGCCGCATCATAAATGGTAAAGGTTTTGGGAATCTTAAAAAATGATCCCTCTACCTGATAGGCGATTTCTCCCCTGTCATCCTTGATAGCGAAGCGTTCGCCTCCAAGACGAAACTTTTGTTTGACAAGAAATGTTTTCATCAACACCTCCAAAAATCAAAAGACAAGCTCATATCACGAAGGGCGAAAAACCGCGGTACCACCTTCATTCAATGAACTTGTCATTCTCTTATTCTTATGCGATTGTATGATTGAGTAGCATGACTTTCTAGCTTAGATGGCTCGCAGCACCGCCATTTCTCTGGACTAAGACATCTGAAAATCAATTCTCAACTTTCTTATTATATCGTTTTTTTAAGTCTGCGTCAACTGGAAATCATTCCCATTTAAGAAACCCCATTCCCTACATCTCTGATTACTTTTTCATGATATATTATTCTTACTGCTATTACTTTTCTTTATCCCCAATTTTCATATTACTAAACACAGCCACTAAAATATTTACAAATATAAAGGTGCCTATCACCCAATATATGGACTCAGTTGTTAGGTATTGTCGATCCAAACCATCTTTTAAATGTAATAGTATAACAGTTTGGTTAATAATCATAAAGGCTGGCCAAAAAATTTTTTTGAAAAAAGTAGACATTTTCATTATTTGTTACCGCTTTCTGTAAGGTTAAGCTTAGTATACTACTAGGCAAGCAAATAAGCAACTAGAGTTGAAAAAGATAGGGCTGTAAAATTTTTCTTCTATAAAAAAACGAACCAGCTTGACTGATTCGTTTCGTGACTGCTAACTCTACTTCCGATACATTTTAAACTGTAGGAAGAGGTCGCTATATTTGCCTGTCCATTTATGATCAAATTTTTCATAAACTTCTAGGTGTTTCATGGTTTCAGCATCTGGATAGAAGGATTTGTCTTCTTTTTTCTCCTCTGGGAGCAATTCCTTAGCTGGTAGGTTTGGTGTTGAATAGCCGACATACTCTGCATTTTTGAGAGCATTTTCGGGTTTCAACATAAAGTTGATAAAGGCATAGGCTGCATCTTGGTTTTTGACTGTTTTTGGTATAACCATATTGTCAAACCAAAGGTTGCTGGCCTCAGTTGGTACCACATAGCGTAGATTTTCGTTTTTTTCTAACATTTGGCTGGCTTCACCAGAGAAGGTCACACCGATAGCAGCGTTGTTCTGAATCATATAGCCCTTCATCTCATCCGCCACAATAGCCTTGATATTTGGAGTCAGCTTGTAGAGCTTATCCACTGTCTCTTCCAACTGCTGGGTATCCTTGGAGTTGAGGCTGTAGCCTAGCGAGTTGAGTCCTAGTCCCAGTACCTCACGCGCCCCATCAAAGAGCATGATAGAGTTCTTATACTCTGGTTTCCAGAGGTCATCCCAATGTTCAGGCGCTTCATCTACCATGGTTTCATTGTAGACAATTCCCAGGGTCCCCCAGAAGTAAGGGATGGAGAATTTATTGCCTGGGTCAAAGGACTGGTTGAGAAACTCTGGTCCAATATTTTCGATTCCTTCAATTTTTGAATAATCAAGTGGAACCAAGAGGTCTTCGTCCTTCATCTTGTTGATCATGTATTCACTAGGAATGGCAATATCGTAGGTCGTTCCACCCTGCTTGATCTTGGTATACATGGCTTCGTTGGAGTCAAAGGTCTCATACTGGACTTGGATTCCTGTTTCTTCCGTGAACTGCTCCAAGAGTTCAGGATCGATATAGTCTCCCCAGTTGTAGATAACCAGTTTTTGACTATCTCGGCTATTGATTTTACTATCTAGATGAGTCGCAATTCCCCACAAGACCAGAATAATGGCTGCAATTCCTGCTAAAAATGAATAGAGTTTTTTCATGCTTGCTCCTCCTTCTCACGTGAGATAAAGTAATATCCAACAACTAGGATAATACTAAAGAGAAAGACGAGGGCAGACAGGGCATTGATTTCTAGCGAAATCCCCTTACGAGCACGAGAGTAAATCTCGACTGACAGGGTTGAAAAGCCATTTCCCGTTACAAAGAAGGTCACAGCAAAGTCATCTAGCGAATAGGTGAAGGCCATGAAATAACCTGCAATGATAGACGGAGTCAGGTAAGGAAGCATAATTTCCTTGAACATCTGAAATTGACTGGCTCCCAAATCATAGGCCGCATGAATCATGTCGCCATTCATTTCCTTGAGACGAGGCAAGACCATCAAGACCACAATAGGAATGGAGAAGGCCACGTGACTAGATAGAACAGTCAAAAAGCCAAGTGAAAACTTGAGTTGAGTAAAAAGAATCAAGAAGCTAGCACCAATCATAACATCAGGCGCAACCATAAGGATATTATTGAGTGAAAGAAAGGCTTCTTGGTATTTCTTACGAGACTGGTAGATGTAAATAGCTCCAAAAGTCCCGATAATCGTCGCTATCAATGCTGATAAAAAGGCCAAGAAAAAAGTCTGAGTCACAATCAACATGAGACGACCATCGCCAAACATAGTTTTAAAATGGCTCAGGCTGAAGCCTGTAAAGCTATTCATGTCGTTTCCTGCATTAAAGGCGTAACCAATCAAGTAAAAAATCGGCAGGTAGAGGACAAGAAAGACCAGTCCCAGATAAAGGTTGGCAAATTTTTTCATCGTTCTCTCCTTTCCTTAGTCACCCACATGGTGATGAACATGGTCAGGATGAGAATCACACCGATGGTTGAACCCATACCGTAGTTGTCATTGGTCAGGAAATTCTGTTCAATGGCTGTCCCCAAGGTGATAACGCGGTTCCCACCAATCAAACGGGTCAGCATGAAGAGACTCAAACTGGGAATAAAGACCGACTGAACTCCACTTCGCACGCCGTTCATAGACAGAGGGAAGATGACATGACGGAAAGTCTCCCACTTGGTCGCACCTAGGTCATAGCTGGCATTGATGAGATTGTTATCCATATCGTCCAAGACATTGAAAATGGGCAAAATCATAAAGGGAAGCTCGATGTAGCTTGCAACAAAGATAAAGGAGAAATCGGTAAAGAGCAGCTGCTGTGAACCGATTCCGATAAATTCCAAAAATTGGTTAATAGAGCCATTTTGACCAAAAATCCCGATAAAGGCATAGGCTTTGAGGAGCAAATTGATCCAGGTAGGCAGGATAATCAGCATGAGCCAGAGTTGACGGTGCTTGAGACGAGTCAAAAAGAGGGCTGTTGGATAGCTGATAAGCAAGGTCACAAAGGTCACAATTCCTGCATAGAGTACAGAGTTGAAACTCATTTTTAGGTAGGTCAAGTTTTGTGACGCAAAGTAAGATTTATAATTTTCTAAACTGAACTGGCCTTCAATGTTGAAAAAGGATTGACCGAAAATCAAGACCAAGGGTGCCAGTACAAAGAGTGCAATCCAAAGCATGTAGGGCACTACAAAGAGTTTAGAGCTTGTTTTCTTCATCTCTTTCCTCCTCGATTGCATTGATCAGACCTGCTTCTTGCTCTTCAATTTCCACGTATTCTTCGATACGGGCATCGAACTCTTCTTCAGTTTCGTTGAGACGCATGATATGGATGTCTTCCGGTTCAAAGTCCAGACCGATTTCCTCACCCACGATGGCCTTACGAGTTGAGTGGATCATCCATTCATTCCCAAGTTCGTCATAGGCGATAATTTCATAGTGAACCCCACGGAAGAGCTGGGTATCCACCTTAACTTGGAGCTTGCCTTCTTCAGGAAGAGTAATCCTCAAGTCCTCTGGACGAATAACAACCTCAACAGGTTCATTTGGCTTCATCCCACCATCAACCGCTTCGAAGCGTTTGCCGTTGAACTCAACCAAGTAGTCCTCAATCATGGTACCTGGCAAGATATTTGATTCCCCGATAAAGGTGGCAACAAAGTGGTTAATCGGCTCGTCGTAGATGTCCACAGGTGTTCCTGACTGGACAATCTCACCATCGTTCATAACAAAAATCCAGTCACTCATGGCAAGGGCTTCTTCCTGATCGTGGGTGACAAAGACAAAGGTAATGCCCAATCGTTGTTGTAGTTCACGCAGTTCATACTGCATGTCTGTTCGCAATTTCAAGTCCAGCGCTGACAAAGGCTCGTCCAACAAAACCACACGAGGTTGGTTGATGATGGCACGGGCAATAGCCACACGCTGACGTTGTCCTCCAGAAAGTTTACGGATAGAACGCTTCTCGTAACCTTCCAACTGAACCATCTTGAGAACTTCCGCTACACGCTGCTCGATTTCTTTCTTGTCAATCTTGCGCAAGCGAAGCGGAAAGGCAACATTTTCAAACACATTCATATGTGGAAACAAGGCATAAGATTGGAAAACGGTATGGACGTCTCGCTTGTTGGTTGGGATGTCGTTGATACGAACACCGTCCAGCAAAATATCTCCTGTCGTCGCATCCAGTAAACCTGCGATAATGTTTAGGATAGTTGATTTCCCTGAACCAGATGCGCCTAGAAGAGTATAAAATTTCCCCTCTTCCAACTCAAAGTTGATATCTTTGAGAACCTTGGTGTTGCTGTCTTCAAAAACTTTAGAGACGTTTTTGAATTCAATAATTGGTTTTTTCAATTGTCATTTATTCCTTCTTTTTCATAGATTAACAGATCAGAGCTCTGTCAGGCCGCCACTACCTCGTGTAGGAGATTGAACTGCCTACATACTTCTGCACTAACGATAGGCTTTCACCCCCTTTCCATGACATAGCAGCAGCTTTTCAACTACAGCTTCCTACTTGCTTTCACCTAAAATACGGACTTCTCTCTCAAGAGTAACGCCAGAGTGTTCCTTGACTTTTTCGATAACAGACTCAATCAAGTCCTCGTAGTCTTTAGCCGTTCCGTCAGCAACATTAATCATAAAACCTGCGTGCTTTTCTGAGACTTCTACTCCACCAATACGATAGCCTTTCAAGCCAGCTTCTGAAATTAATTGACCTGCAAAATGCCCTACTGGACGCTTAAAGACCGAACCACAAGATGGATATTCTAAAGGTTGTTTGAGTTCACGTAGGTGCGTCAAACGGTCCATTTCTTGCTTGATAACCTGATGGCTTCCTGGAGCAAGGGCAAATTTAGCTGACAAGACAACTGCACCAGACTCTTGAATGGCTGAGTGGCGGTAACCAAAAGCCAAGTCCTTGACAGACAGGGTCTCGATTTCTCCATCCTTGGTCAAGACTTTACAAGACTGCAAGATGTGGGCAATTTCGCCACCATAGGCACCTGCATTCATAAAGACAGCACCGCCAACGCTCCCTGGAATGCCGCAAGCAAACTCAAATCCAGTCAAACTATGACGAAGGGCAATGCGTGTCGTTTCAATCAAGTTAGCACCAGCTTCTGCTTCAATAGTATAGCCATCAACAGAAACATTATTGAGCTTGTCACACAAGATGACAAATCCACGAATCCCACCATCACGAACAATGATGTTACTGGCATTTCCAAGAACCATCCAAGGGATATTTTCTTGATTGGCAAATTTGACAACGCGAGCCAACTCAAAACGATTTCGTGGAAAGACCAAATAATCGGCCTCTCCACCTACTTTTGTATAACTATAGCTATGCAAGGGTTCCTTGAAACGGATATCAATCCCTTCTAAGATTTCAAGCATTTTTTCTTTTACTGACATGACACTCTTCCTTTTACAAAATTCATTCCATTATACCATTTTTAAGACCATTTGACGACCCTAAAAAAATCTTAGGCTTATTTTAAACAAAAAAAGAGGTTTCCCCTCTTTTTATGATTTTTTGCAAAAGATAGCCTTTGTTCCATAGGCAACCAGAACAAGTTCAAGTGCTAGGACAACTTCAACCAAGACTGGATTGGTCAACCAGCCAACTTGGGCAAGAGATGGTGCCAGGTCAAAGAAGGCATGTAGTCCATAGGCCGCTAGGAGATAAATCCATTTCTTCTGGCGAACAGCTTGGTAAACCCAAACAGTCAAGAGTAATTGGAAACCTAGCGCCAAGATTCTCTCAAAACCAAGCAAATAAATCTGCCAGGCTGATAGCGACTGAATAGTTTTCAACATATTTTCAGACAGCAATTGCATGACCTGTGGATTCTGAGTTTGAACTGCTGAGAGAACGATGTAGAGATTAATCAAACTAGTAAGACCTAGGAAAATCAACTCCAAGCCACCATGCCCCAATCCATAAGCCAAGGCATCTGCCTTTTCCAAACTTCTCTTTTTCTCCAACCATTTGAAGAAAATAAGACGAGCAGTTTCCTCAAAAAATGCTGCCATGGCTAGGCCATAGATGATATAGACAAGCGGATGGTCTTGCAAGAGGGCAATACTGCCGTCTTTTTGAGGATGCAAAAATAAGATATGCACCAGTTTTTCTAAAATCTGTGAAGAGACAAAGAAAGCAACAGCCCCCAAGCCCAAGACAGCTAGATTAATCTGGTATTTCTTTTTGGCATACCAAATGCTTCCTATCAAGAAAGCCAGCAACAGCAACATGGTAATGATAATATGAATGGTCATTTTCTTCTCCTATTCCGCCTTTTCAATATCTTTTTTCATCTCGTCAACATTGAACTTAGCAAACAAGTATTGACGGTCTTGGACTGGAAAACGTTGGTCCAACTGGTCAACCGCTCCCACCTCGATAATGCCTTCCTTGATGACAAAGTCCATGACATGTCCACCGAAGGTCAAATCATCTGAGATGAAGTGCAGATGGTAGCCTGCCACACTGACCCCATGGAAAATCTCTGGCGTCCAGAAACCAACGATGGTTCCCGCTACATTGTCACGACTATATTCCGGTTGATGGGTTGCGACATCAGCAAACTTGGTATCTGGTGTCGACTTGGGAATCATACGCACATGCATATGTGAAAATTCCCCACGAATCTTGATAGAGCGGAAAAGATTTTCCCCGTCATAATAAGACTCAATTCGTTCTTCCAATTCCTTGTCTGTCATCTCAAAGCGCTGGCGGAAAATGACCTCTGCCTGATGCGGTACTACTGCTGCGTAAGGAATAAGGGCATCTGGTGACACTTCCACAATTTCTGGTTGCTCTCCTGATCCTTTGGCCTGATAAGCCTTGCCATCCAAGACAATCAATTCCCCATCAATGGAATCCAAGGTTCCCAAACCAAGGTCACCATGCTTAAGTAATTCTCCCACTGTCATGGTTCCACCATAAAGGCCTGCCATCAAGGCTCCAAGGGTATTGTATTGAAATAATTTCACTGGTTCCTGCACGTTCTTATCCATTCACTTTCTTGTCTGTTATTCTATAAATCTTACTCCTAAGTATACCACATTTGCCCCTAGATGTGAACGAGAGAAACACCCTAGACATTGCCAAGAAAGAAAAAAAAGGGTACAATGTAACAAAATCAAGGGAGGTTTGGAATGAAGAAACAAAGCAAGTACCAAGAGGTCGTTTCCTATCTAAAAAGCGGTATCGAGTCTGGACGATTTCCGACGGGAAGTCTGAGATTTTGACAGAAACAAAACTTGAACTAGCACAACAACCCCTAAGGAACACACTTCCATAGGGGCCGCTTTTTATTTAACTAAATCATTATTTATTTTTTACTCCTAGAAAACATAAATATTGTATTAATAATTGCAAAAACAAATGCAAACAAAAGAATTTTCCAAAGGATAAATTTTTATAACACTAAATACTCATATACAAATCCAATCGAAAAGCTAATAATCGCTTCTTTAATAAGAAATTTTTTATCACGCATTATTCCATACCTCACTGAACTGCCCAAATAGCCAATTGAGCAGCAATGATATAAATATTTGTTTTAAGTCCATTAGCTTTAACAAATCTTAGTACCACTTTAGCTAATTCTGACCAAGCCTTTTTATACGCATACTTAACAATTAGCGAAACATTGATCATAGCAAAAAATTCATCTCGTATTTTTCTCGCTATACATCCTCCCATCTCATCCCAAGGGACTCTGTCATAGGGATTATTAATATTAGTTTCTAATTCATTTTCCGCAAGAGCAATATCTTTTTGAGAAAAGTTTTTATAAACATATTCAGTAAAATTTTTTTCATTAACTTAATTTCTAAACATTTGTTCAAGAACATTGGCTACATCATCTATTCGTTTTTGTTCTTGGGTACTAATTTCAGAAACTTCCGTGGTAATTACATCATCAGCAAATACTCTAACAGAAGCTATAGAAGGAGACATAGTGGAAAATAGTGATAATACAATAAGAGATATAGTTCCGGTTTTTTAATTTCATAAAAAACACTCCTTTCAAGTCACAAATGTATATTACTGATAAAATAACTTGACTTTCTGATTTAAACTCCTTTCTAACAAGTTATTAGTATACTTTTATTTTTCAATTCTGTTATACCACAACAAGAAAGCGATTTCAAGCTTTTTTCCTAAAAACAAGTGCAAGTAATAAGGGGAAATTAGCATGAAAACTTTTTAAAACAAACCAACCCCAGATAAAAATACACATTTTGTTTTAAAGAGAAAAAAGTTCCGAAAAACTGTCACATCCGCATTTGATTGCTCTTTGATTTTAAAAAAGTGTTAAAGATGGGAGTATACCACATTTGCCCCTAGATGTGAACGAGAGAAACACCCTAGACATTGCCAAGAAAGAAAAAAAAGGGTACAATGTAACAAAATCAAGGGAGGTCTGGAATGAAGAAACAAAGCAAGTACCAAGAGGTCGTTTCCTATCTAAAAAATGGTATCGAGTCTGGACGATTTCCGACGGGAAGGCGCCTGCCTTCTATCCGTCAACTGAGCCTTGACTTTCACTGTAGCAAGGATACTGTCCAACGAGCCCTGTTGGAATTACGGCACGAACAATACCTCTATGCCAAGCCCCAGAGTGGCTACTATGTCCTAGAACAAGGGCAACACCAGGACCTTGAAATCGAGGTTACCGATGAACATGCCAGTGCCTATGACGATTTCCGACTCTGTATCAATGAAACCTTGATTGGCCGGGAAAACTACCTCTTCAACTACTATGACAACCAAGAAGGATTAGAAGACTTAAGACAATCCATTCATAAACTCCTCTTTGACCAAGCTCTCTACTGCAAGGCTGATCAACTTGTACTGACTTCTGGAACCCAACAAGCCTTGTTTATTCTCTCTCAAATATCCTTTCCTAGCCAAGCAAAGGAAATCTTGGTGGAACAACCGACCTACCATCGGATGAATCGTCTCTTGATTGCTCAGGAATTAGACTATCAAACGATAGAACGAGGCATTGATGGGATTGACTTGGAGGAACTCGAAGACCACTTCAAAACAGGAAAAATTAAGTTTTTCTACACCATTCCTCGTTTTCACTATCCTCTGGGGCATTCCTATTCTGAGCAGGACAAACGGGCTATTCTTGACTTAGCTGCCAAGTATGGGGTCTATATCGTAGAGGACGACTATCTGGGGGATTTGGACTCTAAAAGGGGCCAGACCTTCCACTATCTGGATACAGAGGAGCGCGTCATTTATATCAAGTCCTTCTCAACCAGCCTCTTTCCAGCCCTGCGGATTACGGCACTCATTCTGCCAAATGCTATCAAAGAAGCCTTTGTGGCCTACAAAAATATCCTAGACTACGACAGCAACCTCATCATGCAAAAGGCCCTGTCACTCTATATTGACAGTCAATTGTTTCATAAAAATCGTCTAGCTCGCTTGTCCAATCAGGAAGACTACCAAAAACAAATCGAGGAAAGACTAGCTAACACTCCTTGTCCCCTTCCTCATTATCCCCTACACGATGGTTTATTACTTGATCTCAGACAGTACCCTAAAATAGCCAGCCTCAAGCACAGTCAATTGGGCTTGGACTTCTTTGAAGAGGCCTATTTAAGCACCTGCCCTTATCAATTTGCCAAGGTGTCCTTAGAAAATCTGGAAAAGGTTTTAAACTATTTAAAAGCAGAATCGGATTGACTTCCAACTCTGCTTTTTTCTTATTCTTCAACTTCTGTTAGGGTTGCCGCCTTTTCAAGATAGCTTTGGTAGGTACCGTCATCCTTGAGTTTTTGGATAACCTTGTCCACCACTTCTTTCAAATCAGCACTATTTTTTCTAAGGGCAACTGCATTGGCTTCGCCGTCCTTCATCTTCAAGCTGACGGTTGCAACAGCTAGGTCTGCATTTTTAGCAGCGTAGCTAAGGGCAACTGGCTCATCCATGTGAACAGCATCAACTTTTCCAGCCTGCAATTCATTAACTGCTTCACCCATATTGGTTAGGGAAGTTAATTGAGCTTTTGGCAATTGTTCCTTGACCATAGATTCTGGAACAGTCCCTTTTTGGGCTGCAATATTAGCACTTTCAAGGCTAGTTAAATCCTTGTATTTTTCTACATCAGCTTTACGAACCAAGAAACTAATCTTGTTTTCATAGTAAGGGATTGAAAAATCAAAGACTTCTTTTCTCTCGTCAGTAGCGCTAATTCCTGCGACCGCTAGGTCAGCCTTACCAGTTTGAAGACTAGTCAAGACATTATCAAAACTCATGCTTGAAATTTCCAACTTCACCCCAAGTTCATCAGCGATAGCCTGGGCCATATCAATATCCGCACCGACTACCTGGTTTTTTCCGTCAACTAAGGATTGGAATTCAAAAGGTGCATAGTCAGGACTTGTCGCCACAACTAATTTCCCCTTTTGCTTAATGGCCTCAACAGCTGACTGAGAACCATTAGAACCCGACTGGCAAGCCACTAAGAAGAAACTTGCAAGAAAACTACATAAAACAAATATCCATTTTTTTGATTTCATAAATAAACAACCTCTCTGTTAATTTTGTATAATTATAACGCTATCCAAGTTACTTGTCAAGTGTTTTTCTTACATTTTCATAAAATATATTTACTAAAAAATAGAAATACAGTGGTTAGTTTATCTATCTATTGGGAACTTATTTTCAAAAAAATCATTTATCATATCTTGATGCTGCTGGTTTACAATTGCAATATTTTGTATGTCACTATGATCAAAAAATCCTAATTCTAAAGTTTCATCACTTGTAAAAAAATTTGTAGAGATAGAAGTTTCAGATGAAACTAAATACAAGATTGTAAGAACTTGAGCCTCATCACCATTCGGATAACTGTCTGAATATTTTGTATAAACATTTAAGAGTTTTTCCACCCTCACTTCGACTCCTGTTTCTTCATAAAACTCTCGCACTAAAGCTTCTAAAGCCGATTCTCCTAATTCAAGAGCACCACCTGGTAATCCCCACGTTCCTTTATCTGCTCGTTTTTGTAATAAAATTTTTCCTGATTGACTTAATATTCCACAGGTAAAATTTAAAATAATTTTATCTTTTCCAACTTTTTTTCTGATATTCTGTATGTAGTTCATTATTCACCTCTGACAAAGTAAACTATCTATACAATGAAAGCTTACTGTATTAAAAAGTAAGCTTTCACAATAATTTTATCCTTTGAATACTTTATAGTTCGACAATCTTACCTGTTTCAAAGTAAACAACCCATTCACAGATATTCTTGGCATAGTCTCCAATGCGTTCCAAGAAGGCAATCACTTGGAAATAATCACGGCCTGTAACGATAGCATCTGGATTTTTCTTGATTTCTTCTGTAGCCAAGTCACGAATGCTATCAAAGTAATGGTTGATTTTTTCATCCATGGTTGCTACTTCATAGGCCTGGTCTACTGAACCATTCAGATAGAGTTCAAGGGCTGCTTCAACGAAATTCTTGACATCGCGACCCATTCTCTTGATTTCTTCTTCAACAGCTGGGATACGTTGCTCCCCCTTCATACGAATTGCCGCCTTGGCAATGGAAACGGCATGGTCCCCCATACGTTCCAAGTCAGATACAGCCTTCAAGACTGTTAGAACTGTACGCAAGTCTTGAGAAACTGGTTGTTGAAGGGCAATCATTTCAAATGATTTCTTCTCCAATTTCACTTCGTATTCGTTTACTTCTGCATCGTCTTCGATAACTTCCTTGGCCAAATCACGGTCATGCGTAACAAAGGCACGCACTGTCCGATTGATTTGAGATAGCACTTCTTGTCCCATAGCGTAGAACTGGTTGTGCAATTTCTCCAAATCTTCTTCAAATTGAGAACGTAACATCATTTATCTCCTTATCCAAATTTTCCTGAAATATAATCTTCTGTTTCCTTGTGTTGTGGGTTGAGGAACATCTTCTTGGTATCGTTAAACTCGATCAAATCTCCATCTAGGAAAAATCCTGTCTTATCAGAGATACGAGAGGCTTGTTGCATGGAACGCGTAACCAAGAGCATGGTGTATTTATCTTTTAGACCATACAAGGTTTCCTCAATCTTACCGGCCGAGATAGGGTCCAAGGCTGAAGTCGGTTCATCCAAGAGAATGATTTTAGGACTGGTTGCCAAGACACGGGCAACACAGACACGTTGCTGTTGTCCGCCTGAAAGCCCGATAGCTGAATCATGCAGGCGATCCTTGACCTCATCCCAGATAGAGGCTCGTTGCAAGGCTTTTTCTACCGCTTCATCCAGAACCTGCTTATCCTTAACTCCATTGATACGAAGCCCGTAAACAACATTTTCGTAGATAGACATAGGGAAAGGGTTTGGTTGTTGGAAAACCATACCGATTTCCTTCCGCAATTCAACTGTATCGGTACGTGGGCTGTAAATGTTGTGGCCGTTGTATACCACTGAACCAGTTGTGGTTACCTCTGGATTGAGATCCCCCATGCGGTTAATAGCCTTGAGAAGGGTTGACTTCCCTGATCCAGATGGACCGATCAAAGCTGTAATTTCCTTAGGTTGGAAAGATAGGGAAACACTATTCAAGGCCTTTTTTTGATTGTAGTAAACGGACAGGTCTGACACCTGTAAAATCGCTTCTGTCATACTGTTTCCTTTCTATCCAAAGTGTCCTGTTACGTAGTCATTGGTTGACTGTAGTTTGGCATTTTGGAAAATATTAGAGGTCTTATCGTACTCGATCAAGTCACCCAAGTAGAAAAATCCTGTGTAGTCACTAGCACGCGCAGCCTGCTGCATACTGTGGGTCACGATGATGATGGTAAAGTCCTTCTTCAATTCCAGCATGGTTTCTTCCAGCTGGGCTGTCGCAATCGGATCCAAGGCTGATGCCGGCTCATCCATCAAGAGAATATCTGGTTTAACAGAGATAGCACGAGCGATACAGAGACGTTGCTGCTGACCACCTGATAGGGTCAAGGCTGACTTGTGTAAATCGTCTTTGACCTGGTCCCAAAGGGCAGCTTGACGGAGAGAGGTTTCCACAATTTCATCCAAGACTTGCTTGTCCTTAACTCCTGCACGTTCATGGGCAAAAGTGATATTGTGGTAGATAGACTTGGCAAAGGGATTTGGGCGTTGGAAGACCATTCCAATATGCTTACGCATCTCATAGACGTTGATTTCTGGGCGGTTAACATCAATCCCTTGGTAGAGGATTTGACCTGTTACCTTGGCAATATCAATAGTATCATTCATACGGTTGAGACTGCGGAGGTAGGTTGATTTCCCTGAACCAGAAGGGCCAATTAAGGCTGTAATTTTATTTTTTTCAAATTGCATATCGATGCCCTTGATGGATTCATTTTTACCGTAGTAAACATGTAAATCCTTAGTAGAGAGGGCCACTTTCTCTTCAGGAAAGGTGATGATATGCTTTTCATCCCAATTATATTTTGACATGGCTTCTCCTTTAGGCAGCGGTTAATTTCTTATGTAGGTAGCTTCCGAGTTTGCGGGCTCCAAAGTTAAAGATGAGGATAAAGATGAGGAGCACGGCTGCAGAACCTGCTGATACGATAGTTCCATCAGGAATAGTACCTTCACTATTGACTTTCCAGATGTGGACAGCCAAGGTTTCTGCTTGACGGAAGATAGAGATTGGGCTGGTTACACTGAGAATGTTCCAGTTTGACCAGTCAAGGGCTGGAGCGGATTGTCCTGCTGTATAAATCAAAGCAGCAGCCTCACCAAAGATACGACCAGAGGCCAAGACAACCCCCGTTACGATACCTGGAAGAGCTTCTGGAATGACCACATGGACCACAGTCTCCCAACGAGAAATCCCAAGAGCCAGACCAGCCTCACGCTGCGTATGGTGAACGTGTTTCAAGCTGTCTTCAACATTACGCGTCATCTGAGGCAGGTTAAAGACCGTCAAGGCCAAGGCACCTGAAATGATTGAAAATCCATACTCAAACTGAACTACAAAGATCAAGTAACCAAAGAGACCCACAACCACTGATGGCAGTGAAGACAAGATTTCAATACAGGTTCTGACAAAATTGGTCACAGGACCTTTTTTGGCATATTCAGCTAGGAAAATCCCAGCCCCCATAGATAAAGGCACAGAGATAATCAAGGTAATAACCAGAAGGAAGAAGGAATTATAGAGCTGAATTCCAATCCCTCCGCCTGCTTGGTAAGAAGATGATTTGCCAGTCAAGAAAGACCAAGAGATGTGGGGCAAACCACGAACCAAGATATAAAGAATCAAGGATGCCAAGATGGCCACAATAATCCCTGCAATCGAGTAGAGGACAGCTGTTGCAATTTTATCTAATTTCTTAGCGTGCATAGTTTTTCTTTCCTCTTTCTTTCGTAATCAATTTAATCACACTGTTGAAGGCCAAACTCATCAAGAGCAAGACTAAGGCCAAGGACCAGAGAACGTTATTATCAACTGTTCCCATAACGGTATTTCCGATACCCATGGTCAACACAGAGGTCAAGGTTGCAGCAGGTGTTGTCAATGAAGTTGGGACAACGGCTGAGTTTCCAACTACCATCTGAATGGCCAAGGCCTCACCAAAGGCACGCGCCATCCCAAAGACCACTGCAGTGAAAATCCCTGAACGCGCTGCCTTCAAGGTCACGCGCCAGATGGTTTGCCAACGAGTGGCACCCATAGCCAAACTAGCTTCACGATAATGACGAGGCACCGCACGCAAGCTATCGGTTGTCATAAAGGTTACCGTTGGTAAAATCATGACAAAGAGAACGAAAATCCCTGACAAGATCCCAAAACCAGTCCCACCAAAGACACTACGGACAAAGGGAACTACGACCTGCAAACCGATAAATCCATATACGACTGAAGGAATCCCGACTAGCAATTCAATGGCTGGTTGCAAGATTCTAGCACCTTTTGGTGAGACTTCGGTCATAAAGACTGCCGCACCGATGGCAAAAGGAGTTGCGATAAGGGCTGATAGGATTGTGACAATAAAGGAACCCAAAATCATAGGAAGGGCACCAAATTGTTTACCTGAAGGATTCCAAGTTTGGCCAAAAAGGAAATCAAAGATATTGACCCCATTGACAAAGAAGGTCGACAAACCTTTTTGGGCTACGAAAATCAAAATCATGGCCACAATGATGACAATCAAAGACAGACAGGCAAAGGTCAAGCCTTTTCCTAGTTTCTCTAGACGAGAGTTCTTTGAGGGAGAAAGTAATTTTTTAGCTAATTCTTCTTGATTCATTATTGACTCCCTTCTAGTGCTGTCACCGTTCCTACAGCATCTTTTTCAACCTTCATTTCCTTAACAGAAATATAGCCCATTCCCTTAACGATTCCGCTTTGCGCTTCATCAGAGAGGACAAAGTTGAGAAATTCTGCCACCAATTCATTTGGTTGACCTAGGGTGTACATGTGTTCATAAGACCACAAAGGCCAGTTATTGCTTGTAACATTTTCTGCAATCGACTCATAGCCGTTCAATTTCATGCGTTTAACCGAGTCATCCACATAGGCAAAGGCTAGGTAAGAAATGGCTCCTGGTGTCTGGGAAACAATGTTTTTGACCATCCCATTTGAATCCTGTTCTTGACTCTGCACGGCAGATTGGCCATCCATGACAACACTATCAAAGGTTGCACGCGAACCAGAACTGGCCGCGCGGTTGATAATGGAAATGGCTAAGTCTTTCCCACCGACTTCTTTCCAGTTGGTCACTTGACCTGTGAAGATGCTGCGGAGTTGTTCAGTTGTCAGATTTTCAACATCAACTTCCTTATTTACAATGACTGCCAAGCCCGCTACGGCTACCTTATGGTCCACTAGAGCGGATGCGTTGATACCGTCTTTTTCCTCGGCAAATACGTCTGAATTTCCTACATCAACGGCTCCAGACTGAACCTGAGACAGACCTGTACCAGATCCTCCACCTTGGACGTTGACAGTTTTTCCAACGTGCATAGAGCCAAATTCATCTGCTGCTGCTTCGACCAAGGGCTGAAGAGCCGTTGAGCCAACAGCTGTCATGGATTCCCCACGATCAATCCAGCTAGCACATCCCGCCAAAGATCCTGCTAACAAAAGAGCTGCAAGGGATAGAGCGAGTTTTTTCCTTTTTTTCACTGTTTTTCTCCTTGAAAATAATGGTGAATGCTGTGAATTTTTTCAACTATTTATTTATGTTTTTCTTTTGATAATTGGGAGCCAACTAAAGTTCTTATACTCAATGAAAATCAAAGAGCAAACTAGGAAACTAGCCGCAGGCTGTACTTGAGTACGGCAAGGCGACGTTGACGCGGTTTGAAGAGATTTTCGAAGAGTATTAGCTTGGTTTAACTAGAAATTTGCTTAGTTACCTTTCCACCAATTTTGACTTAAAATGAAAGACAATTTGAAAAAAATCCATACTTCCACTATAACATAGACAAGCTACTTTGACTAGCATTTTCACTTGAATCTGAGGCCTTTTGGAAAATAATTTTTCAAAACATTTCCAGTCACCTTTGCAAAGCCCAAACCATTGCCCTGAACCAAAACTTGGTACCAACCATTTGGCAGACTTTCCACCAGCTGAACGGTTTCTCCAGCCACATACTTTACAAACGCTTCTTGGTCAATTTCAACCGACTGCTTGACCTGACTCGGTTTCAAGGCTAGACCAAGAGCAAAACTAGGCTCAAAGCGTTTCTTCTTAAAGGTCCCTAGATGCAGTCCATTGCGAGCAATCTTGAGTTTCCCTAAATCTGGCAAGAATTCGGGCAAGAGATAGAGTTGGTCCCCAAAAGTCTGCAAGATACCTCTTAGATTGACCTTCAAATGGTTTTGGGTAAATTCCTGCCACAAGGCAACTTGTTCTCGGCTGAGATTGCTCTTACTCGCCTTACATTTAGGATCTGGATTGTCACCTTTAAATTGTAAATGGGCGACAAACTGCCCCTCTCCCTTAAAATGATGAGGGTACATACGAGCCGTTTCTGGCAGATCAATACCAGCTACCATTCCATTGATATGATCAACTGGTAACAAGTCAAAATCATACTCTTCCAGCAACCACTTGACAATCTCTTCGTTTTCCTCAGGTGCCCAGGTACAGGTTGAATAAACCAAGCGACCACCTTCAGCTAGCATGGTCACCGCATCCGCTAGAATTTCTCTTTGCAAACTTGCACATTGGCTCGGATAATCAAGGCTCCAATAGTCCATAGCATCTGGTTGCTTACGGAACATCCCTTCCCCTGAGCAAGGGGCATCTAGGACAATGAGGTCAAAATAGCCTTTAAAGACCTTGGACAAACGGTCAGCAGATTCATTGGTCACCACGACATTTGTCGCTCCAAAGCGCTCCATGTTTTCTACTAAAATCTTAGCCCGTTTGCTTGAAATTTCATTGGAAACAAGAAGCCCTTCCCCTGCTAGATAGGCTGCTAGTTGAGTGGATTTACCTCCTGGTGCAGCTGCTAAGTCCAAGACCTTCATCCCAGGACTGGGCTTGGCTACCTGAGCTACCATTTGGGCAGCAGGTTCTTGCGAATAAACCAAACCTGTAGCATGCTCAGGCGATTTCCCAGACACCTTCCCGTAGTGGCCCCAAGGAGTTTGAGGAATGGCATCAGGAAAGGAAACTGGCGCTTCTTTTAAAGGATTGACCCGAAAGGCAGAAACCGCTTCCTCCTCAAAAGAGGCAAGAAAATCTCTTGCCTCATCTCCTAGTATCTTTTCATATTTTTCAACAAATCCTTCTGGAAATTGCATTTAAGTTCTTTTCCTTTCGTAAATATAGGACTGAATTTCCTCCTGCATCTCAAGAGGTACCATCATGATCGGCTGTCTAGTTTGAAAATCAGGAGCTTCACCAGATAGGGTCACAACCCGATAGCCCAGACTTTCCCCTAAAATACTAGCTGCGGCATAATCCCATGGTTGCAGATAAGTGATATAGGTCAACAAACGCCCTGACAAAATCTTGGCAAAACTAATGGCCGCACTCCCATAGACACGAACACCGAGGACCGCTCGACTCAAATCAGCCAGACCCCATTCGTTGGTTTCCAGCATGCCACTATTCCCTGCAATGAGAAAATCTCCAAGTGGTTTTGCTTTAAAGGGAGCTAGGGGCTTATCATTTAGACAAACGGGAAAGGATCCACCACCGTGATAACAATCCCCCTTGACCACATCATAAATCAGGCCAAACTGTCCCTGACCATTCTCAAAATAAGCCATCATAACAGCAAAATCTTCCTGCTGGGCTACAAAGTTATTGGTACCATCAATGGGATCAATGACCCAAACCTTGCCCTCTTGAACCGAAGCTCTCAGACAACCTTCTTCAGCACAAATCTTATCATCAGGATAACGGGACAAAATCTCACCCACCAATAGTTCCTGAACTTCCTTGTCCAGTCTGGTCACCAAGTCTGTTGGAGAGGACTTGGTCTCAACACGCAAGTCTTCCTGCATATGGTCAAGGATGTACTGGCCCGCCTTCTTAACAAGCTCTTTGGCAAATTCAAATTTACTTTCCAAGAGAAATCTTTCCTTCCCCTTTTTCCTTGGCAGCCTGAACTGCTCGGTAAAGCGAATAGCCACTAACTGTTTCAAATTCTCGTCCCAAACGTTTCTCTTCACTCTTGCTTGGCACGACCGCTTTGAATCCCTTATAGGAGTCCAGTAACTTTTTAGCCTCTACCTTGCCCTCATAGGCAGTTTCAACATCATTAAAAAAAGAAAGCACTGAAGCAAGTTCTTCAGTGCTCCACGACAAATCTAGTGGGTAACTATACTGTTTGTTCATTAACTAATACCAGCTCTCATTCTTGCTTCTTTTAGTTCTTGCTTACGGTAACTACGAGGGAGAAAAGCACGAATCTCATCTTCATTAAAACCGATCTGCATGCGTTTGGCATCAATAATAATGGGACGACGCAAAAGACTAGGATACTGCTCAATCAAATGAAGCAATTCCGATACCGAAATACTCTCTACATCAATATTCAATTTTTGAAAAATTTTTGAACGAGTTGAAATGATGTCATCAGTACCATTTTCGGTCAAGGAAAGGATGTGTTGCAATTCTTTTCTTGTTAAAGGACTGGTCATAATATTGTGTTCCACAAAGGGAACCTTATGTTTTTCTAACCAGGCCTTAGCCTTACGACATGATGTACAGCTCGGTGATAGAAATAGTGTAATCATGCTTTTCTCTTCTTATCTATACTTTGCTAATTCTATTATACAAAAAAATAAAGCGCTTGACTAGGGATTTTTAGAAAAAAAAGCCTATTTTTCAAGAAAAATAGACTGTTCGCGAACGATTGATACAATTGGATTTGCTTAATTCACTCTTAAGGATAGCTTTAAATCATATACATTTTTATATATACAAATTAAAAACAGCTTTCGTTTCACTTCCTACAACTTTTCAGATAAAGATAGGCAAAGAAGCTTTCATAGAGGGCAAAAAAGAGGAGGAAGGCATGAAGGAAAAAGGTCTCTGGCAAAATCAGAATAACAGGATCCTTGGCTGGGTCAAAAAGCCAGGTATCATCTCCCACAAAGAGAATTTGATGGAAAAGAGTAAAGAATTGGTCAAATCCAATCAAAACTCCCCCAAGTCCAATCATCACAGGCAAGACTACTAGAGCCAAAAGCCCTTTACTAAATAGAGATAAAAAGCCCTTTTTCATAATCCCTTTGACAAAGACATAGAAACTTGGCAGTGTCACTAGAGCTACTAGCTGAACCAAATGAAAGAGGTCCTTGACCACCGCAAAGTGGTGCAGACCAGCTACTGACGAACGAAAATCTGGCATCTCTAGGACCTGACTAAAAGGATTGGTCAGATAATTCATCAAAATATGAAAGTTGTATTGAATGGTTTCGGGTTTTAGATAAACTCGATCCGTCAAGTTCAGCCACTGAATTTCCAGCGGATAAAAAATCCAAGCCAAATAAATGGTCAGAAGAATAGAAAGAGAGAGGAGAAAGAGCATAGAGCTCCAAAAGGTCAGTTTAGTTTTCATCAAAATCCCACTCCGCAAGGCTAGAAACCACATGAGTCGGTGCGATTGGCAGGTCTGCTACTTCTTCTGCCTTGGTAAAACCTGTCGTCACCAAGAGCGTTGGAATGCCATTGTCAATCCCTGCTCGAATATCAGTCAAGTAATTGTCCCCAACCATGATTAATTCTTCACGTTCCAAACCTAAGTGCTCAACCGCCTTGTCCATAATGATAGCATTTGGTTTCCCGATATAAACAGGCTTCACTCGTGTTGCCACTTCAAGAAGTGTAATCAGTGAACCAGCACCAGGCAAAAGACCACGCTCTGTCGGGATATTGAGGTCAGGATTGGTTCCAATAAAATGAGCTCCCTTTTGGATAGCCAGAGTTGCTGTGGCAAATTTTTCATAGTCGACTTGCCAGTCCAGACCTACTACCACATAGGCAGGATTTTCCTTGTCTTCCACATAGCCAGCCGCCTTGATGGCTTCCTTGAGCCCTGCTTCTCCGATAACATAGACGGTCTTTTCAAGCCCCAAGTCATTCATATAGTCGATAGTCGCCAAAGTCGCTGTGTAGACAGTCGATAGGGGCGTATCGATATTAAAATTCTGAGCCAACATCTCCTGAACACTCTCTGGAGTGCGGGTTGTATTGTTAGTTACAAAGAGATAGGGGATGTCTCGCTTTTGCAATTCATGGACAAAAGCCTCTCCTGCTGGGATTCTGTCTTTCCCCTTATAAATCGTTCCGTCTAAATCAATTA
This sequence comes from uncultured Streptococcus sp., assembly GCA_963525985.1. GTDB lineage: Bacteria > Bacillota > Bacilli > Lactobacillales > Streptococcaceae > Streptococcus. The sequence continues at coordinate 58,924 of CAURMD010000002.1, forward strand.
AATAGCCTTTATATTTCATCTATTTCTCCCTAATCCTTCTTCATTTCTTGCCAAGTGATGATAGCTTGGGCATTGGTAGCCCCATCACTTGTAATCTCATGCTTGCTTTCCAGTCCAGTCCGTTCAACAGCCGATGTAATCACCCCACCTGGTCGAACTTCCTTGACATACTTGAGATTGATTTTCTTGGGAATATAGTGGGTCAAAAATTCCGCTCCCATGACCTCAAAAATCCAGTCCAGGTATTTACTGTTATTGACATGGCCATTCATATCCAAGTCGTAAAAACGAACATGGTAATCCTTGCTGATTGGCTCGTTCAATGACTCATACTTTGGTCCACGGATGAGCTTTTTATCAAAATCAGACTGGTAAGGAGCCACAATCTCAGGTTCGACAGAATGGACTTTTCGACTATCTCGGTCCATGAGAACAAAGGTCGCCAACATGCGAATGATTTCTTGACCTACTTCATCATAGATAGTGAAACGGCGATAGCAAAAGAGTCGATTATAGCTCAGGGCTTCCGTTTCGATAGTGATTTCTTCTGCAAAACGAGGCAAACGAACCACCTCAATATCGTATTCTGTGATAATCCAGACCAGATTATAGTCTTCCAAAATGGCCTTATCACTAACTCCTAATTCAATCGACTGCATCCCTGAAACTTGCAGGGATAGCAAAATCACATCTGGAAGCTTGATATGACCGTTCATATCAGCCATATCAAAAGGAATTTTCATTTTCATTTGATAAGTTAAGCCCATCATTCTACTCCAAAATAAATCGTTCTGCTACGGTGTCTCCTAAAAAGAGACCTCTTTTTGTCATGCGCACGCGATCACCCTCTATTTGCATGAGACCTTGTTGAACCAATTCTCTGACGATTTCTCCATAAAGTCCATCAAAAGACCGGCTAAATTTTTCCTCAAATCGCGCCATAGATACCCCTGATTTCTTGCGAAGCCCCAGGAACATTTCTTCTTCCATCTGCTCTTTTTGGCTCAGGTGTTCTTCTGTAATACGCGCATTGCCTTCCTCAACTGCACTGAGATAATGACGAATCGGACCATGGTTTTTATAGCGCACTCCATTGACATAACCAGATGCCCCAGCACCGATGCCATAGTATTCAGCATTGTCCCAGTACATGAGATTGTGGCGACTTTCAAAACCGGGTTTGGAGAAATTGGAAATCTCATAATGTTCAAAACCAGCTCGCTCCAGCTCTGCGATGATGTACTCAAACATCTCAGCTTCCAGTTCCTCCTTAGGCAGAGGCAATTTCCCTCGTCGCATACGGTTCATAAAGACCGTATGATTTTCCAAAATCAAGCTATACAAACTCATATGGGGAATATCAAGTCCAATGGCCTTAGCAACATTTTCCTTGACCTGCTCCATGGTCTGACCAGGAAGTGCATAAATCAAGTCGATGGAGATGTTGTCAAAACCAGACAGTTTCAGACGGTCGATATTTTCATAAATATCCTTCTCCAAATGACTACGCCCAATCTTTTTCAGCATCTTATCATCAAAGGTCTGCACACCTAGCGAAACACGATTGACAGCCGAGTTCTTCAAAACGGCTATCTTATCCGCATCCAAGTCTCCCGGATTGGCTTCAATAGTCAACTCTTCCAAGGCAGACAAGTCCAAGTTTTTAGTCAAGCCATTCAGTAACACCTCTAGTTGTGGAGCCGACAGGGCTGTAGGTGTACCACCACCGATATAGAAGGTTCGCAACTTTTGAATATCATAAGAACGAAACTCTTCTAACAGATGCTCCAAATAGCTATCTACTGGCTGATTCTTGATGAAAACCTTTGAAAAGTCACAATAATAACAAATCTGGGTACAAAATGGGATATGCACATAGGCTGACGTTGGTTTTTTCTGCATAATAATTATTATACCACAAAAGCGAACAATACTTAGAATTCCCTTTAACAAAATCCTAGCATTGTTCGCTTTCTTTATCTAAACATTCTTTGTATTTTATGACGAACACGATTCCCAGAATCAATCTAGTTTGTCTTTACAATACAAAAGAATGAATGTTCATTTGACTAAATTTTTAGTCTTCTTTTTTCTTTCTAAGAGCAAGTCCGAGACCGCCTAGCATACCAAGAAGTCCTAGAGATGCAAGAGTCGCATTTGATTCTGTTCCTGTATTTGGTAATACATTTTGAGAATCATTTGACTTAGCTCCATTATCAATAGTATCTGTAGTACCTTCATGAGTTGCATTCGGAGTAACTGCATTTGGAGTTGGAGTAGCTGGTGCTGGTGTATCTTGACCAGAACCTCCATTAGCATCAGGTGCGACTGGTATTTCTACCTTAGTTCCTGGTTTGCCATTTCCTTTGTCGTACTCTGGTGTGTAGATGTCCTTGTCTTTTTCTCTAACCGTTACTTCCACTGGAACGATATCTTTTGAGCCATCTGGGTAAGTTACTTTAGCAACCGCATTTCCAACATTACCTTTTGTAACTGTTGATGGTTTACTTACAACTGTAACGGTTCCTGGTCCATTGCCTTTTACTTCAGCAATGACTTCTGAATCTTCAATCACATGATTTGGATCAACCGTTAAACCTTCTCCTGTTGGATTATATTTATCCGCTTGTTCTTGGACTTTAATGTGACTGTTTCAGTCGTTTCATTACCGTCCTTATCATAGACTTTAATCGTTACAGGATAATCACCTTTATTTCCTATTGGTGTTCCTGTAATTTGTCCATTCGCATATGGATTTTATAAAAGATAAGAAAAATAAAAGTTAAAATCTATAGGCAATTTAATACCAATTAACACCTATTCTATCCTTGGGAATCTATAAATTCATGTAATTTATCTTGCAATAATTTTCCTCTATCTTTTATAAAGATATCATATATAGATTTATTTATTTCCTTCTCGCGCTCACATATATCTTTTTTTGAAATATGCACTTTATCTATTTTAAATATATCATTAATTTTTAAATATTTTTCCTCACAAGTTAAACTTTTCTTCTTTTTAGCAAATGATCCATTACTAATCTCTTGATTTGTTTTTTTGGTTAACAAAGTCAGATTACCGATTCTATTTTTCAACTTAGAATTTTTTTTATTGAATTTATTAAAGTACGGATTTTGAGGAACAATATGTTCGATTTCCCATATCGAATCTTCATTAAATCTATATTTTTTTAAAAGAGTATTGATATCACTTTCAGAATCAAACAAAGAAAGACATATAAGAATGAATCTTGTAAACTTTCTATGCTTACTATAAAAATTGGAGATATTTGGAGAAACATAGTATTCATAGATAGTATAATGCCTTTTCACATAATTTATAAGATAATCAGCTAATTCATCAACATTTTTCAAACTAGGATTCTCTTCTTGATTTTTTCCTTTTAAATCTGCAATTATGGATTTATCAAACATTAAGTTTAAATAATCATCATAATTATTTTTCATACTTACAGTGTCTCCCTTTCAAATTCTCTTTTACTTTTAGTGTATCAGCTCGGAAATGTTAACTAATAAATCCTATGATGTTGTATATAAATAGATTTCCCAACCGCTATCTCTGATAATAATCGTATCATTTTCGAAATCCACAACTCTTTTATCACCAAAACTTAATGGAGGATTAACTCCAAATTGTGCTCTAAGGCTATGTACATCCCAGTTTATCAATAAGGCACCATTGTAATATCTCACATTAACACGTCCTATAGTCCTCCTATTATCACGTTCAAGACTATAAATCCAATACCAATTTGGTCCGTTTATTTCACTCAAAATATCTCTTAATTTATATTCAACCATATCAAACTTTCTCCTTTATACATTGTTTAAAGCGCTTACATTTATTCTAAAGAAAGGCGGATAGAAAGTAGCTTTTAAAGCTCTTTCTATCCGTTACTTCCTTCAAGAATTAACACTAACTGTTTTCAGTTCAATTTAATGACTCATCTTAATTGTTTCGTGTTTCTTCTTCATCGTCTTTCTTCTTTTTAGCAAATAGCAAACCAAATGCTCCAAGAAGAGAGAGAGCTCCTAATGCACCTGTAGCACGATCTGCTTTCGTACCAGTATTTGGCAATACTGCTTGATTTTGAGAAGGAGCTACCTGAGCATCAACTGTTTGAGTTGGTTGTTCAGCCTGCTTGGTATCTGGCACAGTAGGTTTATCTGTTTCAGGTTTACGTTCTGTGTTATCAGTTGGTACTTCAGGTGTTGGTTGTGGTGTGTTATCTCCACCTTGTTGTCCCCCATTACCTTCTGGTTTAGTTGGAGCAACTTTTCTGAAGACATGAGTTACAACATCACCTTCTTCATTAACATCTGTTCTTACAAATACGTAACCTTCAATTTCACCATGTTCAAATGCTTCATTCGCTTCACCTAATACTGTTGGAGCTTTCGCATCTGCTGGTTTCAATTCGTTACCTTGCTCATCTGTCCACTTAGTAATTACAACCTTTAGTTTTTGAGATTCAACATGACTTGGAGGTGTAATTAAGTTTCCATTCTCATCTACTCCAGTTGTTCCAATTGGTTTTGTGTATTCTTGAATTGGTTCTTGTTTTTCTGGTTGACCATTTCTAGATGAACGTTGTACCACTACTGGAATGGTTACGGATACTGGGGTGTCTCCTGTACGGCTGACCGTTACTGGAATATTCACTGTTGTAGATGTCTCATCTCCAGTCCATTGGATACCTGTTGGTGTTCCTGTGACTTTTCCATCTGTTCCTACTGTCAATCCATTCGTTGGTGTTG